>DATHHZ010000502.1:0-6941 GCA_035316965.1 Burkholderiales bacterium
AGGCGCGGGTGCGCCTGCAGCAGGCGGCTGCGAAGAACAGCCAACAGCGCGTGCAGCTGATCCTCGCCGAAGCGCAGCTCCTGCGCGACGCCAACCAGCCGAAGACCGCGTTCGATCTGGTCGGGCAGGCGCTCGATCGGGTTCCGAACAATCCCGAGCTGCTCTACGACTACGCCATGCTCGCGGAGAAGATCGAGCGGGTGGATATTCTCGAGGCTTCCCTTCGCAAGCTGATCGAGATACGGCCCGAGCATGCGCACGCCTACAACGCGCTCGGCTATTCCCTCGCCGACCGCAATCAGCGCCTGCCCGAGGCGCGCGAGCTGATCGAAAAGGCGCTGCAGCTTGCCCCCGACGATTCGTTCATCATCGACAGCATGGGATGGGTGCTGTACCGGATGGGCAACCTGAAGGATTCGGTCGGCTACCTGCGCCGCGCGTTCGCCGGGCGGCCCGACGCGGAGATCGCCGCCCACCTCGGCGAAGTGCTCTGGGCGCTGGGCGAGCGCGCCGAGGCGGAGCGCGTCTGGGGCGACGCCGCCCGGGAAAGCCCGGACAACGAAACACTCGCCAATACGATCAAGCGTCTCAAGCGCTGATTCCTCCGTGGTCCGCCTTGCGCTTGGCCTCGTTGCGGCGCTCGTGCTCGGCGCCTGTGCGTCCCTGCCCGATGCCGGGTCTCCTCTTCCGGGCGGCTTCGAGCTGTCCGGCCGCGTCGCGGTCCGCCACGGAAAAGACGCCGCATCCGGCCGGATCTTCTGGCGGCACTCGGACGAGTCCGACGAGCTGCTCATCACCTCAGCCCTGGGCCAGGGAATCGCGAGAATCAGCCGGGAGCGCGATCAGTTCCGGCTGGTGACCGGCGACAACAAGGAGTACCGCGCCGCCGACGCGGAAAGCCTGACCGAGCAGGCGCTGGGGTGGCGGCTTCCGCTCGGCGGGCTCTCAGACTGGGTGCAGGCGCGGGCAAGTCCCGGCCGGCCGGTGGAGATGCGCGGCGATGCGGACAAGGGCCTGGAACTCCGGCAGGACGGCTGGCACGTTGCCTACGAGGAGTTCCGGGGAGGAAGGCCTTTCCGGATGCGCTTGACGCGCGAAGATCTCGAAATTCGCCTCATCGTGGATCGATGGACAAATTGAATCCGTGGGAGCGTCGCTATCCGGCCCCTGCCAAGCTCAATCTCTTCCTGCACGTCGTCGGGCGGCGCCCCGACGGCTATCACCTGCTGCAGACCGCGTTCCGGCTGATCGAGCGCTGCGACTGGCTGCGCTTTACGCCGCGCACCGATGCGAGGGTGAGGCGAGCGCGGGCCTTGCCCGGCATTGCCGAAGCTGACGACCTCGCCGTGCGCGCCGCACGGCTCCTGCAAGCGGAGGGCGGTGCGAACCGGGGCGTCGACCTCGACATCGAAAAGAACATCCCTCTCGGCGGGGGGCTGGGCGGCGGCAGCTCCGATTGCGCAACCACGCTCGCGGTCCTGAACCGCCTGTGGGGGCTGGCTCTGCCGAAAGAAAAGCTCGCGGCGATGGCGCTTACGCTGGGCGCCGACGTTCCGTTCTTTCTTTTCGGCGGGAACGCCTTCGCCGAGGGCATCGGCGAACGGCTCACTCCGCTCGAATTGCCGCAGGCATGGTACGTCGTGCTCGTTCCACCGGTTGCTGTGGCTACGCAAGCGATTTTCACCGCGCCTGAATTGACACGAAATTCAAAAACCTTCAAAATATCAAGCTTTTCTGCCGGTTTCGGAAGGAACGACCTGGAATCGGTCGTGTGTGGGCGCCATGCGGAGGTGGCGGTGCATCTCGAATGGCTCAGGCAGTTCGGGGATGCGCGCATGAGCGGCTCAGGCGCCTGCGTATTCGTCGAGTTTGCGACCGAGCGCGAAGCGCGCGCTGTCCTGTCCAGGATGCCCGCGGAGATGCGCGGCTTCGCCGTGCGCGGGCTGGATCGGCATCCGCTCGCGGAGTTGTTGGAGCACGTTTAGCGCTTGGGGAGTCGCCAAGCTGGTTAAGGCAGCGGATTTTGATTCCGCCATGCGAGGGTTCGAATCCTTCCTCCCCAGCCATCAGATTTCGAGACGAGGGCCCAGGGATTAGGGACTAGCGAAACAGCGAGCCGCCGATGCGGCTGATTTTTTGTGAGCAGGGCTCGGGTCGATTCCCTAGCCCCCAGCCCCTGGACTAAAGCGCATGGCCTACGAAAGCCTGATGGTTTTCACCGGGAACGCCAACCCGCTGCTCGCGCACGCGGTGGTGCGGAGGTTGAACATCCCGATCGGCCACGCCACCGTGGGCAAGTTCTCCGACGGCGAGATCATGGTCGAGCTTCTGGAGAACGTGCGCGGCAAGGACTGTTTCGTGCTCCAGTCGACCTGCGCGCCGGCGAACGACAGCTTGATGGAAGTGTTGTTGATGGTGGATGCGCTGAAGCGCGCCTCGGCGGTCCGCGTGACGGCGGCGATCCCGTATTACGGGTATGCGCGCCAGGACCGGCGTCCGCGCTCGGCGCGCGTGGCGATCAGCGCGAAGGTGGCGGCGAACATGCTGCAGGCGGCGGGGGTCGACCGCGTGCTGACGATGGATCTGCACGCCGACCAGATACAGGGATTTTTCGACGTGCCCGTGGACAATATCTACGCCACCCCGGTGCTGCTGGGGGACGTATGGAAGCACCAGTACGAGAACCTGCTGGTGGTATCGCCGGACGTCGGCGGCGTGGTGCGCGCGCGAGCGATGGCGAAGCGCCTGGAGTCGGACCTCGCGATCATCGACAAGCGGCGACCCCAGCCGAACGTCTCGGAAGTGATGAACGTGATCGGCGACGTGAAGGGGCGAAACTGCGTCATCATGGACGACATGGTCGACACCGCCAATACGTTGGTCAAGGCGGCGCAGGCGCTGAAGCAGGAGGGCGCAACGCGCGTGGTCGCGTACTGCACGCACCCGGTGCTCTCCGGCGGGGCGGTGGAGCGCATCGCCGAGTCGGAGATCGACGAGCTGGTGGTGACCGACTCCATCCCGCTGTCCAAGGCCGCTCAGGCGTGCAAGAAGATCCGCGTGCTGTCGGTTGCGGGGCTGCTCGCGGAAACGATTTTGCGGATCAGCAACGAGGATTCGGTGAGCTCGCTGTTCATCGAATAGATTTTTCAACGGCGGCGCCTGGTCGCGGGCGCCGCCTCAATCAAGGAGAGGCCAACATGGAAATCGAAGTCGTCGCGCAAGCGCGCAAAGGGCAAGGGAGGGGTGCGAGCCGCCGCCTGCGCCACAGCGGGAAGGTCCCGGGGATTCTCTACGGGGGCAGGAAACCCGCGGTCAGCATCGAGCTCGATCACAATCCGCTGTACCACCAGCTGCGCAACGAGAAGTTTCACGCGTCCGTTCTGACGCTCGCTCTGGACGGCGCGAAGGAGCAGGTGCTGCTGCGGGCGGTCAACATGCATCCGTTCAAGCTGCAAGTGCAGCACGTCGACTTCCAGAGAGTCTCGGCGGACGAGAAGATCCACATCAAGGTGCCGCTGCACTTCGTCAACGCCGAGAAATCGCCCGCGATCAAGGAGCAAGGCGGCCTCATCACCCACGTTCTGAGCGAAATCGACGTCCGCTGCCTGCCTGCGGACCTGCCCGAATTCATCGAGGTGGACCTGTCTGCGCTCGCGATCGGGCACTCGATCCATGTGCGCGCGCTGCCGTTGCCCAAGGGCGTGGAGCTTTCCCTGGGGGGCAACGAGAATCCGACCATCGCTTCGGCGCAGATCCCGAAGGCGGCGATCGCCGAGGAAGAGGAGGCCGCCGCCGCTGCCGCGGCTGCCGGTGTCGCGGAAGTCCTCGCGCCCGCAGAGGCCGTGCCTGCGGCCGCCGACGTGCCCAGCATCAAGCAAAAGGCGCCGGAAGCCGCGCCGCCCGCGGAGGAGAAGGGCAAAGCCGGCAAAGGCGAGAAGGGCGACAAGGGCGACAGAGGCGACCGGGGCGACAAGAAGTAGCGGCTGTTGCCACTACGCGAAAGGGCGCGGTGACCCCCGCGCCCTTAAAGGACCGGCGTCGCGATAAGCTTGCGCCGCCTGCCTTAATGCCCCGACCTCGGCTGACGCCTCGGTTTCCCCGTCCGGAGTGACACTGGCGAGCGACCTTTCTTCATGCATTCTCTGAAACTGATCGCCGGCCTCGGGAACCCCGGGAGGAAGCACGAGAGGGACCGGCACAACGTCGGCTTCTGGTTCTCCTCGCGCCTTGCAGCCGCGCAGCGCATCGAGCTGAAAGCGGTCGCCAAGTATCACGGCCTGCTCGGCAAGCTCGCGCGGCCTTCGGGCGACCTGTGGCTCTTGCTGCCGCAGACTTACATGAACCTCTCGGGCAAATCGGTAGGAGCACTCGCGCGCTTCTACAAGATCCAGCCGCAGGAAATCCTGGTCGTGCACGACGAGCTCGATTTCCCGCCGGGCACGGCGAGACTCAAGCTGGGCGGCGGGGTCGCCGGGCACAACGGCCTTAAGGACATCGCGGCGCAGCTCGGCACGCACGGGTTCTGGAGGCTGCGCATCGGCATCGGCCATCCCGGCGACAAGAACGTGGTCGCCGACTACGTGCTGACTTCTCCGCCTGCGGCCGAGCGGGAGTTGATTGAGGCGGCGCTCGCGCGCTGCATGGAAGCCTCGGGCCTCTTGCTCGAGGGCAACATGGAAGCGGCGATGCTCAGGCTGCACACGAAATCCTGATGTCCTTGAAAAGCGGCATCGTCGGGCTGCCGAACGTCGGCAAGTCGACTCTGTTCAACGCCCTCACCAAGGCGGGGATCGCGGCGGAGAACTATCCGTTCTGCACCATCGACCCCAACATCGGCATCGTCGAAGTCCCCGATCCGCGCCTTGCGCAAATTGCGGCAATCGCCCGGCCGCAGAAAGTCGTCGCCGCGGCGGTCGAGTTCGTCGATATCGCGGGACTGGTGGCGGGAGCGTCGAAGGGCGAGGGCCTGGGCAACCAGTTCCTCGCCAATATCCGCGAATGCGATGCGATCGCGCACGTGGTGCGATGCTTCGAAGATCCGAACGTCGTTCACGTTGCGGGGAAGGTCGATCCGGTCTCGGACATCGAGACGATCCACACCGAGCTCGCTCTCGCCGATCTTTCGACGGTGGAAAAGACCTATGCGCGCTACGCGAAAGTCGCCAAGGCCGGCGGCGACAAGGAAGCGCAGCGCATCGTCGCCGTGCTCGACAAAGTGCGCCCGGCGCTCGATGAGGCGCGCCCGGTGCGCAGCGTGCCGCTCTCTAAGGAGGAGCAGGCCGTGCTGAACCCCCTGTTCCTGATGACGGCGAAGCCCGAGATGTTCATCGCCAACCTCGCCGAGCGCGGTTTTGAAAACAACCCGCTGCTTACGCAAGTCCAGGAGTATGCCAAGCGCCACGATTCACCCGTGGTGCCGATCTGCGCGGCGCTCGAGGCCCAGATCGCCGACCTTTCGGACGAGGACAAGCAGGTGTTTCTCGCCGACATGGGAATGAAGGAACCGGGTTTGAACCGCCTCATTCGCACCGGCTACGCACTGCTCGGCCTCCAGACATTCTTCACTGCCGGACCCGAGGAAGTTCACGCCTGGACGGTCCCCGTCGGCGCAACGGCGCCGCAGGCCGCGGGAGTGATCCACACCGATTTCGAGCGCGGTTTCATCCGCGCCGAAGTGATTGCCTACGCTGACTACATCGCCTGCAAAGGCGAGCAGGGCGCGAAAGAAGCCGGAAGGATAAGACTCGAAGGAAAGGAATATGTCGTGCGCGATGGCGACGTGATCTACTTCCGGTTCAATGTCTGACGGGGACGTCGGCTACCGACCTATTCTGTTGAAAAACTCGATTTCGCTGGCGTGTGAGAGGGTGGATTAAAAATCCGACCCTCCAGAATCGCGCATAAGCGACGCACGTGGCGAGGTTAATGGTCTGATGACCCCCAGAGATGATTGAAAAAGCGCCGTCGGCGAGTTTTTCAACGGAATAGACCCAAAGCAGACATCCAACGCTTAGGCTAAGCCGCGGACGCGCCGAAGCGACAGCGGGGGCGTGGACGTCGGCTTGAATCTATTATGTGAATCTGTTCAGCATCCATGCGGCGATGTTTAAGCGGTCCCTTTCTCGGTGGAGTAGGATGATTGATTGGCATGCCGGAAGAGCGTCACCCCCGTAAATTCTCAGGACCTGTTGTACCAAGGGGTTTACGGTATGTGCTCACTGCGCCCCCACAAAATCCTTGGCGATCAAACCTCTTTGGCTCGACGAAATACCGCCGGATCTTCAGTCCATGGCGCGAGCCGACTGGAAAGTGACGACGATAGCCTCCGATTCGAAGGGCGCCGAGTGACTTCCGACCCCGGACACCTCGCGCTCTTCCTGTCCGGCCTCGGCGGCGGCGGAGCGCAGCGCCGTGTGGTGACCCTCGCTGGGGCCTTCGCAGATCGGGGCCACCGTGTGGATCTCGTGGTGGCGAGCGCGGACGGACCCCTCCGCACCGAGCTCTCGCCCGCGGTGCGGCTGGTCCCACTCGATTCGCGCTGCGCCCGCCTCCCCGGCATCGCGAGCCGCCGGGGCCCGCGAGTGGTCGCAAGCTTTCCGGCATTAGCGCGCTATCTTGCGAGAGAGAGGCCCGACGTGGTGCTCTCGACGTCGAACCCCGCCAATCTCGCCTGCCTGTGGGCGCGCACATGGGCCCGCGTGCCGATCCCCGTCGTCGTGAGCGTCAACGTCCAGCTGTCCGCCGCCACCGGCGAGCGCCAACGAGCCTGGGGACCCCTGCTGCGCGCCCTGGTCCGCAGGACCTACGCGAAGGCCGATGCCATCGTCGCCAACTCGCAGGAAGTCGCCGACGACCTTCTATGGAGCGCAGGGGTGCCTCCGGAGAGAATCGCGGTCATCTACAATCACCTAGACGCTGCCGCGATCCGCGCTCGGGCTCGC
>DATHHZ010000503.1:0-4471 GCA_035316965.1 Burkholderiales bacterium
GCTCGCGATCACCTCGCCCTGCTCGGTGAGCCGCAGCGCGCCGTCGACGCTGCCCGGCGGCTGCGAGAGCACCGCTTCGTAGCTCGGGCCGCCGCCGCGCCCGACGGTTCCGCCCCGGCCGTGGAAGAGCCGCAGCCGCACGCCGTGCGCGCGGAACACGCGCATGAGATCGGCGGTCGCCTTGTACAGGGTCCAGCTCGAGGACAGATAGCCCCCGTCCTTGTTGCTGTCAGAGTAGCCGAGCATCACTTCCTGCTCGTCGCCGCGCGCGCGCACCCAGCCGCGGTACACGGGATTCTCAAAGGCGCTCCGCATGATCGCGCCGCAGCGCTCCAGGTCGCCGATGGATTCGAAGAGCGGAATCACGTCCACGTCCAGGCCGTCGGGACGCAGCAGTCCCGCCTCGCGCAGGAGCGCGCCCACTTCGAGCAGATCGGACAGCGACTCGCAGTGCGAGATCACGTACTTCGACACCGCCGCCTTTCCCAGGCGTTTCTGCGCACGCGCCGCGGCAGCGACGACGCCGAGCTCACGTTCGGCGAGGGGCGAGTAAGCGAGGTGCGGCGAGCGCAGCGGGCGCGGACCCGCGAGCTCGCGCGCGAGGAGCGCCACGCGCCCGGCTTCGCTCAGGTTTTCGTACGCAGGCTCGACGCCCGCGCGCGCGAGGAGCTCGCTCACCGCCGCTGCATGTTCGTCGGAGCTCTGGCGCAGATCGATGGGCGCGAGGTGAAAGCCGAAGACGCTCACCTTCCGGCGCAGCGCGCGCAAGCGCCCTTCCGCGAGCAATCCGGCACCCTGCTCTTCCAGAGCGCGCGCGATCAGGTCGAGGTCGGAGGCGAGCTCGGCCGCCGTCTCGTAGGGCGGCCGCTCGGCGATCGGCACGGGCACGGCCTCGAGGCCGACGAGCGCCTTCGCCGTGGCGGCGAGCCGGCTGTAGATGCCCGACACGACGCGTCGGTACGGCTCGTCGCGCCGGTGCACGGATTCGTCGCCCGAGCGCTCCGCCTGCTCCAGCACCTCGCGCGGCACGGGCTTCAACCGCGCCGACAACGCGAGCTCCCTGCCGAGCAGGTTCGCCTCCTCGAGATAATGCGCGAGGATGAGCCGTGCCTGCTCCGAAGTGGCGATCGCGAGCGTCTCCGCGCCGACGTTCGGATTGCCGTCGCGGTCGCCCCCGACCCAGGTGCCCACGGTGAGAAAGGGCGGCAGCCAAGGTGCGCGCGGGAGCGCGAGCCGCACGCGCAGGGCTTCTTCCAGGTCCGCGTACAGGCGCGCGATCCCCGGAATGAAAGTGAGGCGGAAATAGGCGAGCGCATTGGCGATCTCGTCCGCCACGGTGAGCTTCGACAGGCGCAGCATCGCCGTGAGCCACAGCCTCAGCACCTCCGCGTGCAGGGCGCGATCGCGCCCGGGCGAAGGAGGCAGCGCGATGAGGCGCGCGATCTCGCGCTCGCATTCGAGGATGCTCTGGCGCTGCACTTCGGTGGGATGCGCGGTCAGCACCGGGCTCACACGGGCGCGCGCGAACCAAGCCAGGAGCGACTCGCCCGACTGTGCCGCCGCGCGCTCCAGTGCATACGCGAAGCTCCCCGGCCGCCGCGGCGAGCGGCCTTCCGCGTGCGCGCGGCGCCTGCGGTTCTGGTGCGCGTCCTCGGCGATGTTGAGCAGGTGCGAGAAATAGCTGAACGCCCGCACCACGTGCAGCGTCTCCTCGATCGTCAGCGCGTCGAGCTGCGACTCCAGGTCCGCCTTCACCGCCTTCGCTTCTCCGGCGAGCGCCGGATCGGACAAGCTGCGCCTGAAGCGCACCGCGGTCTGGCGGATGGCCTCGATGCGCTCGCGGGTTTCGGGGCCGACCTGCTCGCTGATCACGTCGCCGAGAAGGCGGCCGAGCAGGCGCCGATCCTCGCGCAGGACCTGCTCTTTCTCCTCCCCGGGCTCCCGTGCGTTCGCATCCATGCCCGGAAACTATACCCGGGCAGTCATTCTCGCGTGAGTCACATCGGCATGGCGATCGACCGGGCCGCGCTACATCGGCGGCACCTGGCCTTTCAGGCCGACGTTGACGCGCGCGGCGGTGAGGCTGCCGTCGGGCTGGCGCTGCGTCACCGTGAATACCTTGGCGCCGGGCTTGAGCTCGCTGCGCTCGGTGGGCGTGAAGGACACGATCACCGCTTTCTCGGGAACCAGCACCTTCTTCTCGCCGCCCTTGTACTGCACCGTGAGGACGCGGTCCTTGCCCATGCTCGTGACATTGGCCACGTTCGCATTGGTCATCTTGCTGGTGGGCCTCAGGTCCCAGTCGTAGTGTCCTTCGCCGGTGCCGCGCATGTTCTCCGGGAAAATGTGCACTTCCAGCGCCACCAGCGCGCCGTCGCGCTCGCCGACCGTCGTGGTGCCGATGAATTTTCCGCTGGCGACATCGGCGAGGCTCGCCTTCGCGATCCCGACGACCACGTAATTGTCCGCGAGCTTGACGTTCATCGTCTGGCCGCTGTTGGCCTTGATGGTCAGGTTGGTGCCGTCGATCTTCTCCACCGTGCCCCGGATCCTCACCGGCGGATTGGCGGGGGCCTGGGCGATGGCGACAGCGGATACGGCGGCAATCAGCAATGCGGCGATGGTACGGAACATGGGATCTCCTTCTGGGTGAACGACAAGGCGCAAACGCGAGAAGCGCGAAACTTATTCCATTTATACCTTACTGGAGTTCCGGAATGATACCCGCCTCGCGCTCTTACCGGTTCAAGCCACCGCTACAGGGGATTGTCCGGATAGTTCAGCGTGCGCCACATGTGGGCGACGGGGCTGCCGTCGAAGCCCAGGCCCTCCTTCGGCTGCTTGAAGTGGCGGCCGATGATGTCCGTGAAGGGATCGATAGCCACCTTCATGCCGGGCTCGAACGCGTAGAGGTCGTGCACGGTGATCATGCGCGCGTCCATGTACCACTTGTGCTTGCGCGCGCTCTCGTAGCTCGACTTGATGTAAGGCGCGGGCACGTAATCCTTCCCGAAGATGCGCACGTAGAGCTCCGGATACTCGTAGCCGACCGAGGGGTCCGGGTAGAAGCGCAGCGCCTGGTGATGGCGGATCGCCCAGCTCACCTTCTCCGAAACGTAGGGCTCCATCATCTGCGCGCCCCACCAGCCGTGATCGGTCTTCATGAGATTGAGAACGAAGTCGTGCAAGAGGCACGCGAGCACGGTTTCCTCGGGTTCGCCTTTCTTGAGCGCGTCGTTCGCGCTCTGCAGGATGTGGTTGCCGATGCTCGGCGTCCCGCGAAACCGGATGAAATCGACCAGCGTCGGGCGCTCGGGCATGGTCGCGAGCGCCGTCAGCTCCGGGCGCTGCCCGCTCGGGCTCGGGCCGCCGAACAAGGCCCCGGCGCCGCGCCGCACCACGAGAGGCTGCGCCGGAGGCCCCGCCGGCTTGTCGAGCTGCGCGATCATGTAGTGCTCGAGCGCGTCGGCGCGCGCCTCCGATGACATCGCCTCGACGACGGCCGCCGAACCCAGCGTCGCCAGGAACGCTCTGCGATCGATATGCACGGGCTCCTCCTTTTCCGGGAACGCGATCACGTTATGCCTCGCCGGGGAGAGAGTCAATTCATGCTGCGCTCGCCTTGCCCATCGCCTCTTGAATCTCCGCCGGGCTCAAATCGCGCGTGTGCGTCCCGATGGACCAGCGGTGCCCAAACGGATCTTCCAGCTGCGCATATCGGTCGCCCCAGAACATGTCCGCCAGGGGCATGGTGATCTTTGCGCCTGCAGCGACGGCCTGCTCCACCGTCGCGTCGGCGTTCTCCACGTACAGGTGGACCGTCACCGGCGAACCTTTCAGCGATTTCGGCCCGAACCCGCCCCATTCGGGAAACTCGTCCGTCAGCATCAGCGCCGAGTTGCCGATCCGAAGCATCGCGTGCATCAGCTTGCCCTTCGGACCGGGCAGGCGCGATACTTCGACGGCATTGAACGCCTTGGTATAGAACTTGATGGCGTCGGCTGCGCCGGCGCAGGTCAGAAGCGGGGTGAGAGAGTGCATCCCGTCGGGGATGGGCTTGACGGCTGGTTTTGGCATGATCGTGGCTCCTTGTATGAACAGTTGAGTGAATACCGGGACTCGGACCTAATGGGCGCGATGAGCCTGCTGCAGTCCCGCGATGTCGATCTTGGTCATCTGCATCATCGCCTGCATGACGCGTTGTGACTTCACTGGGTCCTTGTCTTGCAGCAGTTCGATCATGACGCGCGGAACGATCTGCCAGGACAGACCGAACTTGTCCTTGAGCCAGCCGCACTGCCCCGGCGCGCCGCCCTCGGAGAGTTTCGTCCACAGATCGTCCACTTCCTTCTGCGAGTCGCAGTTCACGACGAGGGAAATCGCTTCGGTGAATTTGAATCGCGGACCGCCGTTGAGCGCGGTGAACTCCTGGCCTTCGATCTGGAAGCTGCCGACCAAGACCGTTCCGGCG
>DATHHZ010000504.1:0-3454 GCA_035316965.1 Burkholderiales bacterium
ATCGACGCGCTGGAGCGCATCAGCCCGGGCTTTCACAACATGCACGCGATGCCGCTCCTCAACATCGCCGCCAACACGCGCGTCGCCGACCCGCGCATGATCGATTTGCCCGCGCGGATTCTGCTGCGCCTGCAGGGGCGCGTCGCGCTCGAAAACGCGGCGGTCAAGGCGGATCTCGAGCGCCTGATGAGCGGCAAGGCCGCGCCGGCTGCGGCCGCGCCGGCTGCGGCCGCACCCGCTGCGCCGCCCGCGGCGAATGCAGGCGGGTTCCATTACAACGCGAGACCCTGAGGACTCAGCTCAGAGATTTTTTGACGAGCTCGACGCATTCGTCATAGCTCGGCGAAAAACCGAGCACGTCGAGCGCAGCGAAATCCTCCCTCAGTACCGCATCCCGGGCGGCCAAGCGGCGCATGAGCGCATCGCGGCGCGCATCAAGAATTGGCGCGATTGTTCCGAGCACGTCCGGCTCATTGCGCGCCACGAGCGCGAAGTCGAACAAATCCCGCGCCGTGAATTCTGCGCCCCTGTGCCACACTTTCTTGGCAATGATCTCGGCCGAAGTCTCCACCTCGATCTGGCGGCCGAAGAGCGTTTCAGTGACGGTGGGATTGGAGGTCAGAGACCCCGACACGACGAAGTCGACCTCGCCCTCCGGGAAATAGAGCTTCACGAATCCGGCCTGCTCGACATAATCCGCGGCGAGCGATTCTGCCCTGGAGTTCAGACGCGGTGTCAGATAGCCCAGCCACTGCGGATCAGGCACAAAGATGTCCACGTCCCTGCTGATGCGGTGGCGATGCCTTCGCATCAGCACGGTTCCGCCGCCGAAACTCCAGCCTCGTGCAGGCGCACCCGCAGCGACCGCCTCGTCGAAGATCGAAAGCACGTGCCCGAAGAGCTTTTCCCAGATTCTCAGGCGTTCGTCATCCATTCGCGCACCCGATGCGAGGCATGCAGCGCCTCGGCGATCTTCAGGAGATTCTTCTCGACCTTGCCCGGCCGCGTCCACGTTCCCACCCGCGCTACCAGCCCCCGTAGAACCGTCTCGGGCGCTTCTTCGAGCAGGCTGCGCAGATGCGGGCGGCGATTGCGCGGCACCTTGCCCGAAAGCAGCGCGTGGACGAGCTCGTCCTCCGTGAGCCTCTCGCGAAACCTTACGTTCGCCGATGCGGACGCCATGCGGATGAAGTCCGGCCCGCGTTTCCTCGGCGCCTTTACGACCGACAGATCCAGACCCAACAGGTCGAGCACGTTCTGCACTTTCTTCACCCCGATATCCGGGAAGACTCCGTTTTCCAGCTGGTTCAGCGTGGTCCTGGACAATCCGGCGTTGGCAGCAAGCGCGGCCTGCGTCAGCCCGCGTCCGGCTCGCGCCGCGCGGATGGCGCTGCCGATTTCCTGGAGCCGCATTTCAGTCCGTCTGGCTTATGTTCAACATATTGAACATTGTACGTCCCTGTGGCTGCGGCTTCAAGGGAGACCCAGGCACGCTCTCGGGGCCGGGATCTCCGCCGCGCAATCCGCCCCCTCCCGAAACCCAAGCACCCCCTCCCAAACCCCTGTATAGTGCGCGCCAAGGTTTCCGCAGCGCCCTATCCGGTTGACGCTGCAGCCTCTTCGCGGTTCCTCTCAAGTTCCCCGAATTTTCAACGCAGTTTCTCTGCCTGAACCGGTGTGAAGGGCTCAAGCCCTTTCCAGGCCGATTTCAGGAGCGGTTTTCAACAGAAAGAGCGCAGCTCTTTCACATCCTCCTCCTGATAAACATTAGGAGAGTTTCATCGAAACGTCATTCCAGAATCTCGGGCTCACGTCCGAGCTGCTCCGCGCAGTCGCCGAGCAGGGTTACACCGTACCCACCCCCATCCAGGCGCAAGCCATTCCCGTAGTCCTCGCAGGCCGGGATCTGCTCGGCGCCGCCCAGACCGGCACCGGCAAGACCGCCGGGTTCACGCTGCCGATGCTGCAGCTCCTCGCGGGAAAATCCAACGTCAGCCATTCGCCCGCGCGCCATCCGGTGCGCTGCCTCGTCCTCGTGCCCACGCGCGAGCTCGCGGCCCAGGTGCAGGAGAGCGTGCGCACCTACGGCAAGCACATGAAGCTTCGCACCGCCGTGGTCTACGGCGGCGTGGGCTTCGAGCCGCAGGTCCAGGAGCTGCGCCGCGGCGTCGACATCGTCGTCGCGACGCCCGGGCGCCTGCTCGATCACGTGCAGCAGAAGACGATAGACCTGCGCGCGGTCGAGATCCTCGTATTGGACGAAGCCGACCGCATGCTCGACATGGGCTTCATCCACGACATCCGCCGCGTGCTGGCGCTACTGCCCGCGAAGCGGCAAAACCTGCTTTTCTCGGCGACTTTTCCCGAGGAAGTGCGGACGCTCGCCTCGGGCTTCATGCACGATCCTGTCACCGTGGAGGTCGCGCGGCGCAACATGCCGATCGAGCTGATCGGCCAGGTCGCGCACCCGGTCGACAAGGACCGCAAACGCGAGCTGCTCTCGCACCTGGTGAAGTCAGGCAAGTGGCAGCAGGTGCTGGTGTTCTGCAGGACCAAGCACGGCGCGAACCGCCTGGCCGAGCAACTGGAGCACGACGGCATCGAAACCGCCGCGATCCACGGCAACAAGAGCCAGCCGCAACGCACCAAGACCCTGAAGCGCTTCAAGGACTGCGAGCTGCAGGTGCTGGTCGCCACCGACATCGCCGCGCGGGGCCTCGACATCGAGTCGCTGCCGCACGTGGTGAACTACGACATGCCGCACGTCCCGGAAGACTACGTCCACCGCATCGGCCGCACCGGCCGCGCGGGCGAAACCGGGCAGGCCGTGTCGCTCGTCTCGGGCGAAGACCGCTCGTACTTTCGCGACATCGAGCGGCTCATCGGCAAGAAAATCGAGCAGCAGATCATCCCGGGCTTCGAAGTGGGCTCGGGCTACCACAGCGCGCAACCCGAACCGCAAGGGCGCCGCGGACAACAGCGCCAGCACCAGCCGCGCAACTCGGGCGGCCAGCGCAACGCGCAGCGGAATCAGAACAACGGGCAACGGAACCAGAGCAACGCGCAACGGAACCAGGGCAACGGCCAGCGCCGTCCGGTGGGCCCGATGCGCGGAGCATCCCAACCTGCTCCCTCTGGGAGAGGGCGCGACCGCAGCGAACGGGTGAGGGATGGACGCCGGCCGGAGCGGCAGGCCCTGCCCGCCTTGCCCTCGGAAAAAGTCCAGCAGTCAGTTCGCCAGGAACAGCTCGAGTACCACCGCCACCAGCAGCAGGCGGAAGAGCCTCGCGTCGAAACGGCGCCCAAGAGCGAGCGGGGGAAAGAGAAGGCTGTGCCGGCGCTGTTTGGAGTAGTGGGGAGGAAAGTGGCGTAACTCCTGTAGGGGTTTTCCCCTACAAGTCTTGTAAGGCGAGCTAGCGCGCAGCGCCCGCGCGGTCGTGCTTCTCATTCTGAG
>DATHHZ010000505.1:0-3122 GCA_035316965.1 Burkholderiales bacterium
CGTCGAGCAGGCGCTCGCGCACCCGCTCCCGCGCGAACTCGTGGGCGGGTTGGCCGGATTCCGCCTGCTGCGCGAGCGATTCGATAAGCGCCGCGAGCTGAGCGGGAACAGCCTCGAGCTGGAGGCGATCGAGCAGCGCCGCGAGGGCGCCGGTAGCGCCGAGCCGCTCCGACTCGAGGCGCGCCGACAGATCGGCCACGCTGCGAGGCGGCTCCGCGAGCCCGGCGGTGAGCTTCCCCAGCTGGACCAGGGCCACATCGCGATCGCGCACCTCCCCGAGGGCGTCGTTCAGGTCCTCGATCCACTCGCGATGCCTGCGGAACGTCTTCTTCCGCAGGACCGGCCGGAAGAGCCGGAAGGCCTCGCGGAAACGCTTCACGGCGACGCGCAGGTCGTGGATTCCTTTCCTCGAGTCGCCGCCGCGCGCCTCAGGGACCTTTTCCAGGAGATCCAGGAGGACCGCCCGCAGGACGTTCGATGCCGCGCGTGCGATCGGCGTGCGGCGCAGCAGCCCGGCGATCCGCATCGGCTTGGCCATTCGTGGGAGGATACTTCATGGGCAGGCGCGGGGGCGGGACATCCCGTGTTCATTCTTTTGACACACTTCCCAGGTAGCTCGACATAGCAGCGAAGCGCCGCCCGTGGGAGCAGACCGGCCGCTGGCGGTATCATGTGCGTTTCCTTGCCCCGAACCGGAGATCAAAATGTTCACAAGCAAAAAAGCCGCGGTGCTGTTCGTTCTTGCGAGCTGCCTGCTACCCGTTTCCTCCTACTCCAACGACGACGTTCACGAGCGCGATGCGGACAGAGACCGCAATGTCCAGGTCGGGCCGCGTCCCTTTTTTCTGGTTGAAAAGATGAGCCCCGGCCCGCTCAAGCGCAAGCTTGAGCAGTGCAGCGAGGGTCCGTTCCGCAAGACGGATTTTTCGATCGGTCACCGGGGCGGCGGTACTCTGCAATTCCCGGAGCACACCAAGGAAAGCCATGAAGCGGGCGCGCGCATGGGCGCCGGCATCCAGGAATGTGACGTGACTTTCACCAAGGACGGCCAACTGGTTTGCCGCCACGACCAGTGCGATTTGCATACCACCACCAATATTCTGGTAACGCCGCTGGCGGACAGGTGTTCCCAGCCGTTTTCCCCGGCTCAATTCGATGCCAGCGGCAAGCTCATCAAGGCGGCCACGGCGCTGTGCTGCACCAGCGACCTGACCGTGGCTGAATTCAAATCCCTCAAGGGCAAGATGGACGCCTTCAATCCTCAGGCCAGAACCGCGCAGGAATTTCTGGGTGGTACCGCCAACTTTCGCACCGACTTGTATTCCACAGGCGCGACGCTGCTGACCCATAGGGAAAGCATCGATCTGCTTGAAAAGCTGGGCAGCAAGTACACCCCGGAGCTGAAGGGCGCGAACCGCGCCGCCAAGTTGCAGGTGGAAGCGGTGTTCGGCAGCCAGTCGGCCTACGCCCAGGCCATGATCGACGACTACAAGGCGGCCGGCATTTCTCCCAGAAAAGTGTTTGCGCAGTCTTTCAATAAAGACGACATCCTGTACTGGATCAGGAACGAGCCGGATTTCGGAAAGCAGGCGGTGTTTCTGGACGACGCCAATTTTCCGAGCGAGCTACCCAACGCGGCAGAGCTGAAGGGCTATGCCCAGCAGGGCATCAGGATCGTTGCGCCGCCGATGTTTGCCCTGCTGGCGGTTGATGCCCACGGCAAGATCGTGCCCTCGCAGTACGCCAAGAATGCCAAGGCCGCCGGTCTCGACATCATCACCTGGACCCTCGAGCGTTCCGGACGCATCGTCGAGGAAGTGCTGCCGACCAAAGGCACGGCCAGCCCGTCGTTCTATTATCAAACCACGCTGGACGCTCTCCACAACGACGGCGACCTGATGACCACATTGGACGTGTTGGCCAAGCAAGTGGGGATCCTGGGTATCTTCTCCGATTGGGCGGGCACCGTCAGCTATTACGCGAGCTGCATGGGTCTGAAATAAGCCCGGGAAGTTCCGACAAGCTCGGGCAGTGCGGTGCGGTGGGCGTCGCGCTGCCCGGCGATCGCGTTCTATGCATGTCCCGCGTATCGTGGCGAGCGTAGTGCTTCGATACCGGAGGTGGGAAATGAACCGCGTCCTGCACGCAGTTCTTCTTGGGGTGGCACTCGCGTTCGTTTCGGTTTCGGGCCGGGCGCAATACCCCGTGAAGCCCATCAAGCTGATCGTTCCGCTTAACCCCGGCGGACCGCCCGACATCGCCGCCCGCATCATCGCGCAGAAGCTCTCCGAAAGTCTGGGGCAGGTAGTCGTGGAGAACCGCCCGGGCGCGGGCGGTACCTTGGGCGCGGCAGCGGCGGCAAAATCGCCGCCGGACGGCTATACCCTGCTGCTTGGTTCCACCGGCACGCTCGCGTCTTCGCCGAGCCTCTATTCCAGCGTCGGCTACGATTCGCGCACGTCCTTCGCGCCGATCAGCTTGATCGGGATCGCGCCGTTCCTGGTCGTGGTCAATTCATCGGTCCCGGCGGCGTCGCTGAAGGAGTTCATCGAGCTTGCCCGGTCGAGGCCGGGACAGATCAACTACGGTTCGCCGGGAAACGGCCTCCCGCCGCACATCGTCGGTGAGATGTTCAAGATGGCGGCGGGGCTGAACCTCGTTCACATTCCCTACAAGGGGTCTTCGGCAATGATCACCGGATTGATCGCAGGCGACGTGCAATTCATGACCGAGCAGCTCGCACCGATGCAAAGTCAGCTTCGCGCCGGCAAGATCAGACCGCTGGCGGTAGCGAGTGCGAAACGGTATTCGCAGCTGCCGAACGTGCCCACCGCCGCGGAAGCCGGCTTACCCGGCTACGAATGGAGCGCCTGGACCGGTCTCCTTGCCCCGCGCGGCACGCAGGCCGAGATCATCACCCGACTGAATGCCGAGACGGTGAAGGCGCTGGCGACCCGGGAAGTCCGCGATATTCTCGCTAACCAGGGAATCGAACCCACCGGTAACACCCCCGAGCAGTTCGCCGCGTTCATCGACGTCGAGGTGGAAAAATGGTCCCGAGCGGTGAAGGCATCGGGGGCGAAGATCGATTGACAGCGAGCGGACGGGATTGGAGACTGCGA
>DATHHZ010000506.1:0-6145 GCA_035316965.1 Burkholderiales bacterium
ATCCGTCGATGTTCTGCGTGATGAGCGCGTGGAGCTTGCCGCGCCGCTCGAGCTCCACGATCGCCGCGTGGCCCGCGTTCGGCCGCGCTGTCCACGCCGGATGCGCAAGGCGCGCCTGCCAGGATTTCTTTCGGATCTCGGGATCGGCGACGTAGTAATGGATGTTGGAGAGCTTCTCCGCCTGCGGGTCCTTCGTCCACATTCCTTGCGGCCCGCGAAAATCCGGAATACCTGACTCGGTGGAGATGCCGGCGCCGGTGAGGACCACGATGTGCTTGGCGTCCTCGACCCACGTACGCACGGAGGCGATCGAGGGCTCAAGGGAGATCATTTGTCTGGCGTCCGTAAAAACTGCACCCACGCCCAGAGCGCGAGAAGGTCCGCGAGCACGGCTCCCACTCCGAACAATAGGCGACCAAGCATTTGACTGGTTTGCAAGGGCCCGCGGACATTGTTGAGGGAAAAGCCTCTCCTGACGCCCGAGTCGCCCGGCCCGAAGGCGATCCAGTCCGCCGTCAGCGCGAGCGCGGTGACCATCAGGGCCGCAATCAGCGCCCGTGTTCTGACGAAGCTTCGGGGCAGCGCGAGGAACGCTCCGCCGAAGGCGAAGGCCATCCCCACCGGTAATGCCGCGAATTCCCAGGCGGCGAACACGTTCGCCTTGGGCCCGAGCTGATAGACACCGAGCGCGACAACGCCCACGCCCACTGCACACACGGCGATGCCGATCGCAACGCGCTTGCCCGGCGACGCACTTTTCTCGGCCACGCCGTTCCCTTCCCTTTCTAACCCCGCAGCTTGAACCGCTGTATCTTTCCAGTCGCCGTCTTCGGCAGCTCGGGGAGGAACTCGATCCAACGCGGATATTTGTAGGGCGCGAGCTTTTCCTTGACGTGCTGCCGGAGCGCAGCCTTCAGCGCATCGCTTCCCGAGTTGCCCTGCTTGAGAACGACAAAGGCCTTGGGCTTGATGAGCTTGCTCTCGTCTTCGGCGCCGACCACCGCCGCTTCGAGCACCGATTCGTGCGTGATGAGAGCGGCTTCGACTTCAGCGGGCGAGACGTAGATGCCTGAGACTTTGAGCATGTCGTCCGAGCGGCCGCCGTATACGTAGTAGCCGTCCTTGTCGAGGCTGTACTTGTCGCCGCTCCTGGTCCAGCCGCCCATGAACGTGTCGCGGCTTTTCTGGTGGTTGTTCCAGTAGCAAGCGGCGCTCGTCGGCCCCCCGATCTGCAGCTCTCCCATCTCGCCCTGCTTTACCGGGTTGCCGTGCTCGTCCACGAGGCGCAGCTCGTAGCCCGGCACGGTTTTGCCCGTGGTTCCGTAGCGCAGGTCGTTCGGCCGGTTCGAGAGGAAGATGTGCAGCATCTCGGTCGAGCCGATTCCGTCTAGGATCTCGACGCCGGTCTTTTCCTTCCAGCTCTTCGCGATCTGCGGCGGGAGCGCTTCCCCGGCCGAGACGCACAGCCGCAGCGCCAAGTTCTCCCTTTTCGGGAAATCGGGGCTCGCAAGCATCGCCGCGTAGAGAGTCGGTACTCCATAGAAAATCGTCGGCTTCTTTTCGGTGAGCCGCTTGAAGACAGACGCCGGCGTCGGACGCTCGGCCATCAGGATCGCAGTGGCGCCGACCGCAAGCGTGAAGGAGAGCGAGTTGCCGAGGCCGTACGCGAAAAAGAGCTTTGCCGCGGAGAAGACGACGTCGTTTTCCTTGTACCCCAATACGGCCTTCGCGTAGAGCTCGGCGGTGAGGATCATGCTCGAATGGACGTGAACCGTGCCCTTCGGCATGCCGGTCGAGCCGGACGAGTAGAGCCAGAAGCAAGCGTCGTCGGAAGTCGTCGGCGCGGGCGCAAGCTCGGCCTTTCCCCTCGCCAGCACGTCCTCGAGCGCGGTGTGCCCCTGAGCGTTGCTGCCGGAGACGATCACCTGCTTGAGGAACGGGAGCTTGCCGATCATCGGTGCGAACTGCGGCAACAGCTGCTCCGACACGATAAGCACTTTCGCGCGGCTGTCGGAGAGCATGTACTCGTAATCTTTCGGGGTGAGCAAGGTATTTACCGCGATCGGGATGATGCCCGCCTTGATCGCGCCCAGGAACGCCGTGGGAAAATCGATCGTGTCGGTGAGGGCGAGCAGAACGCGATGCTCCATCTCGAGGCCCATCGCCTGCAGCCCCGAGCCGAAGCGGTCGACGCGTTCGGCGAGCTGTCCGAACGTGTATTGCCCCGCGTCGTCTATGTAGGCGAGCCTGGCCGCACCGCCCGCGGAAAGATTGCGCTCGATCAGATCGTAGGCGGCGTTGTAGTCGCGGGGAACCCTGACGGCGGGCGGGCTGACCGAATGGTCGGCGGTGCTGCGCGAGTGCACGCGTTCTCCCAATGGGTGAGCTCCGCTTCCCTGGTCTTCAGCGTGGAGGGGAAGCGTTGCGCGGCCATTCTATGCTCAGCACGGGTGCCGCGCACGCGGCAGACGTTTGGGAGCAGAATATCGGTCCAGAGGGACCCGTTCAAGGAGGCCGGCCATGGAACCAAAAGATCGAGTGAAGGAGGAGTTGGAAAGACTGGAGGTGGTTGCAGGAAATGGGCTTCTCGACCGCCGCGTTTTCCTGCGCAGCGGCGCCGCGTTCGCCGCGGCGGTGGCGGGTTATGCGGTCGCCCGATCCGCGGGGGCGACCCCGCTCGCGGACGACCCCTGGAGCCTCGTGCCCGGCGCGATCTCTCCGTCCTACGAGCAGCGCTCGCGGTTCGAGGGAAAGGTCGCGCGCACGCTCAGCAATCCGAAGGGCGAGACCCGCACCTCGCACGCGCGCACTCCGCATCACCTGATCAACGGGACGTTCACGCCGAACGGGCTGCATTTCACGATCGTGCACTCCGGTACCCCGGACATCGACCCGGACAAGCACCGCCTGGTGATCCACGGCCTGGTGAAGCGGCCCCTCGCCTTCACGCTCGACGCGCTTGCACGCTATCCGATGGTGTCGCGCATGACCTTCGTCGAATGCGGGGGCAACAGCGCGCCGATGTTTTCCAAGGAACCCATCCAGGCAAGCGTGCAGGCGCTGCACGGCCTCGCGTCTTGCGCCGAATGGACCGGTGTTCCGCTTTCCACTTTGCTCGAGGAGACTGGAATCGACCCGAAGGCGAAGTGGCTTGTCGCGGAAGGCGCCGACTCGCTTGCCTTGAGCCGCAGCGTCCCGCTGACCAAAGCCCTGGACGACGCCATGATCGCGCTCTACCAGAACGGCGAGCGGCTCATGCCCGGCAACGGCTATCCGATGCGGCTGCTCCTTCCCGGCTGGGAAGGCAACATGAACGTCAAATTCCTGCGTCGGTTGAAACTCGTCGAGCAGCCGGCCATGAGCTATTACGAGACCCGGACCTACTCGCAGATCCTACCGGGCGGAAAAGCGTACCGGTTCTACTTCCTGCAGGAGGTGAAGTCCTTCATCACTCATCCTTCGCCGGGACTGGCGCTGAAGGGGCCCGGATACTACGAGATCTCCGGCATCGCCTATTCGGGCAACGGCCGGATTTCCAGGGTGATGGTTTCGGCCGACGGCGGCCAGAGTTGGGCGCAAGCGGCGCTGCAGGCTCCGGTGCTCTCGAAGGCTTTCACGCGGTTCCGCATGCCCTGGCGGTGGGACGGCGGTCCCGCCGTACTGCAAAGCCGCGCCTGGGACGAGGCCGGCAACGTGCAGCCGACCCGCGCCCAGTTCGTGGCCCAGCGCGGCGAGACCCAGAAGGTCCCGAACGTGCTGGGGTTCCCGAACCAGCACTACAACAGCCTCACGAGCTGGGCGATCGACGGCAAAGGGGAGGTGAAACATGTTTACGCGTAAGCTTGGGACCATCGTTCTCGCGCTCGGTCTCGGTTCGGGCGCTGTCTACTCCGCAGGGCCGAATCTCGGGACGCCCATCGAGCCGGCAGACATCGCCGCCTGGGACATCAGCATCCAGCCCGACGGTACGGGCCTGCCGATGGGCGGCGGCACCCCCGCGCAAGGCGCGCGCATCTTCGCGCAGAAGTGCGCCCTGTGCCACGGGGAGAACGGCAAAGGGGGGGTCTTTGCCGCGCTGGTCGGCGGCACTCCGCTGGCGAGCGGCATCGATACGCCGAAGACGATCGCCAACTTCTGGGGCTATTCCACGACCGTTTTCGACTTCATCCGGCGGGCGATGCCGTGGCAGCAACCGCGCTCGCTCACCGACAATGAAGTCTATGCGCTCACCGCCTTCATCCTCGCGCAGAACAAGTTGATCGGCGAGGACGACTCGATGAACGCCGAAACGCTGCCCAGGGTACGCATGCCCAACCGCGACGGATTCATCATCCGTTTTCCGGACAAAATCTAGGAGGGGGTGCCCGGAAAAAGAAAAGGCCGCCCGAAGGCGGCCTTTCGCCTGATTCGTCAGCGGTTCAGCGTATCGTGAGGCGCGGCAAATTCAAGTTGCGGCAAGACAGGAGTGCCACTTTTTTGACGCTCGTGCCTTTCCGCCATTTTGCGCAGCACGAGTCGGAACCAGCGAAATTGGTCATCTGGAACCGAAAAAATGACTTCCATCAGGCGCGAATCACACCCTTCCTGGAAAGATTGCAGCCCTACCCGCGCGTCAGCGATCCTGAGCGCCTCCGCCAAACGCTCGGGCGCAATGAGATTGAGGCACTGCATAGCTTCAAGGTAGGGGGTTGCCATGACAATAACGGAGCAAAAACTGTGCCCCAGACCCGTTCCTCCACACACCTAGTAACCTATCGCGGCGCCGTCGCTCCTCGGATCGGCGCCCCCTGCGCGCATGCCCGACGCCGGATCGATCGTGATGCCGTGCGCATGGCCCGCGAGCTCGCAGAAATCCGGCCAGCGATTTGCCGTGTGTCCCCGCCGCTCGAGCTCCTTCACGGTCGCCTCGGAAAAGCGGCCTTCGATGTTGAGCAGGTCGCGCGGGTCGCCGATATTGAAGCGCCCCGAGAGCCAGCGCGGCATCTCGAGCGCCTGCTGGATGTCGAAGCCGAAATCGACTAGGCCTACGTAACTCTGCAGGTGGATCTGCGGCTGGCCGTCCGCGCCCATGCAGCCGAGAACCTGCCAAAGGCGCCCGTCCTTGAGCGCGATCGAGGCGATCAGCGTGTGCATCGGGCGCTTGCCCGGCTCCAGGCGGTTGGGATGCATCGGATCGAGCGAGAAGTAGGCCGAGCGGTTCTGAAGCACCACGCCGGTGTCTCCCGCAACCACGCCTGAGCCGAACGTAAAGTAAAGGCTCTGGATCAAGGCGGCGGCATTGCCTTCGGCGTCCACCGCGCAGACGAACACCGTGTCGCCGGCGAGGGTGCCGTACGAGGGAACGAGATCCCAGGGCAGCGCGCGCTCGGCGCTGACGAGGCGCCGGCGCTCAGCGGCGTAGGGCTTCGAGATCAGCCGTTCGACCGGAACAGGCTGGAACTCGGGGTCGGCGAGCAGCCTGTCGCGGTCGTGGTACGCGATCTGCTTCGCCTGTACCAGCAGGTGCGCGAGCTCGGGACCGAGCGGGTCCATCCTGCCGATGTCGTAGGACTCGATGAGGTTGAGCATCTCCAGCACCGTAAAACCCTGGGTCGGCGGGGGCGTCTCGAAGATCTCGACCCCGTGGTAGGTCGCCGAGAGCGGCTCGCCCCAGCTCGCTTGCTGCCCGCGAAAGTCCGCTTCGTCGAAAAATCCGCCTCCCGCACGGGAGAAACTTGCGAGCGAGCGCGCCATATCGCCTCCGTAGAACCCCTCGTGTCCTCCCGCTGCGATCCGCTCCAGCACCAGCGCGAGCCCGCGGTTCGTGAGCCTGTCGCCCGCGCGCGGCGCCGCGCCGCCGGGAGTGAAGATCGCGAGAGCGTGCGCGTTCAGCGAGCCATCGGCGGCGTGCAGCTCGATCGCGCGCGCGAGCCGCGCCGTGACGGGAAAGCCTTCGCGCGCGTAGCCGATCGCCGCGGCGAGGTCGCGCGCGAGGGACAAGCGGCCGTATTTCTCGTGCGCAGCGCACCAGCTGGCGACTCCGCCCGGAACGGACAGAGTCGCGGGAAGAAAGCCGCGCAACGGGATTTCGTTCATGCCGCGCGAGCGGAACCAGTCGATGCTCGCGCCCTTCGCGGCGCGCCCACCGCCGTTCAGGTGGCGCACG
>DATHHZ010000507.1:0-8030 GCA_035316965.1 Burkholderiales bacterium
CGGAGCCGCCGCGGATATGCTGCTCGGCGCGTGGCTGCTGCGATATTCCCTCGCGTCTTTCCGACGGCTCGACGCTTTCGCTGCGGTCGTCTTCGGCATGCTCGCCGCGACGGCGACAGCTCGCGCCGACATCCTTGAACCCGAACGTCTCTCCTCCGGCGTATTCCGCTACGGCCGGACAAACCCCGACTTCGGTCACGTGTACTTCTACCGCGAGGGCAAGACCGCTTCGGTTGCGGTACGCGGCCACCCGGTCACCCACGTCATGACGATCATCACCAACGGCAAGCCGGACGCCAGCGTTCGTCTCGACCCGGATTTCCCTCCCACCTCGGACGAATACACCCAGACTCTGGTCGCGGCCTTGCCGCTGCTCATCAAGCCCGATGCGAAGACTTTCGCCAGCATCGGCTGGGGTTCCGGACTCACCGCGGAAGTCGTGCTGTCTCACGGCGGCCCGCGCGTGCTCGACAACATCGAGATCGAACCGGCCATGGTGTCCGGGGCGCGCGCTTTCTTCCCGCGTGTCGCGCGGCCCTACCGCGATTCGCGCAGCAACGTGTACTTCGAGGACGCGAAGAGCTATTTCGCGCGCCACGCGAAACGCTACGACGTCATCATGTCCGAGCCTTCCAATCCCTGGGTCAACGGCGTCGCCGGCCTTTTCACCACCGAGTTCTACCGGGATACGAAGCGCTATCTCGCGCCGGGAGGCCTGTTCGTGCAGTGGCTGCACGTCTACGAGTTCAACGACCGGCTTCTGGGCTCCGTACTCGCGGCACTCAGCGAAAACTTTGCGGACTACGAAATCTACGAAGCGAATATCGGAGACCTCATGGTCGTTGCGGTCGCCGAAGGGCGTGTACCGCGTCCGGGCGCCCTGCCCGAGAAGGAAACCGGATTCAGGGAGCAACTCGGGCGGCTCGGCATCACCCGCATCGAGGAAATTTCCGCGCGCAGCCTCGGGGCCAAAAAGCAGGTGGGACCGCTTTTCAGCGCACTTGCGCCGCCCGTCAATTCGGACTTCCGTCCTTTCGTGCAACTTGAAGCTCCCCGGGCGCGTTTCCAGGGGAGCAGGGCCCGGGCGCTGTCGAGTCTTGCCGAAGCTCCCCTGCCCATACTCGAAATGGCCGCCGGGGCGATGACCACGTATCTTCCCGGGCCGGTCGACGAATACGTGATTTCGCCGCGCATCCGGATTCAGTCCGCGGCCCTGGAGATTGCGCGAGGCCTCACCGACCGCGCCGCGGATCCTCTGGATTCAAAGGAACCTGTGGCGATCAGGATTCTGCTGACGTTGAAGCGCCCCGGAGCGCTGTGCGGGGGCGAGCCGTCGAAAGCAGCGCTCGAGCAGCTGCATAGCGCCGCCGAAATCACGCTTTCCAACCTCGCTCCGGAGCGACGTCGCGCGCTGTGGATCGAACGCAGGTGGCTCGGCTGCACGCCCCGATCGCCGGAGGTTCGAGAAAGACTCCAGGTGTACGCGGCCGTTGCCGCGCGCGACGCGCGGGCGATGCTCGAGCGCGCCCGCTCGCTGCTTGCCGAACCCGCGAAGGAGGGCGATTGGGGCCGCTACCTGCTCGTCACCGCCATGCTCGGCGCGCACGCCACCGGCAAACACGAGGAAGCGCGGCGGCTTTGGGAAACCTACGGAAGTAAATTGTATCCGGACGGGGACATTCCTCCGTACGTTGTTTACCTCGTCAGCCTGTCCTGAGTCGCGCCGGCCCTACTTTCAACCCTTCGGCGAACGGGCGCGGATCGCGTCCAGAGTCGTGGAAGTGGTGATGGCCTGAGGATCGATGCGAACTTCGATCAGTGCAGGCTTGCCCGCCGACTCAGTTGCCCTGATTGCGCGCTCGAAGGCCGGTGCGAACTGCGCCGTCTCCTCCACGGTCGCGCCGTGTGCGCCGTAAGCGCGCGCGAGCGCCGCGAAATCCGGGTTCACGAGCGACGTTCCGTAGACGCGCGCCGGGTAGTCGCGCTCCTGGTGCATGCGGATCGTCCCGTACATCCCGTTGTTGACGACGACGAACACAATCGGCAGCTCATACTGCACCGCGGTGGCGAGTTCCTGCCCGTTCATGAGGAAGTCGCCGTCGCCGTTGATCGAGACCACGACGCGCTCCGGATGCGCGACTTTCGCCGCGACGCCCGCCGGAACGCCGTAGCCCATCGAGCCGTTGGTGGGCGCGACCTGCGTGCGCACGCCCGGATAGCGATAGAAGCGCGAGATCCAGCCCGCGAAATTTCCCGCGCCGTTGGCGATGATCGCGTCTTCGGGGAGGCGCTCGCGCAGCCAGGCGACGATCTCGGCGAGCTGAACCCTGCCCGGGTTCGCGGTGGGTTTCGTCCACTCGAGATAGTCGGCGCGCGCCTGCTCGCGCCAGGCGCGCCACGCGGAACCGTCCAGCTTCATGCCTTTCAGCGCGGCCGCGATCTGCGGCATGCCGGAATTGATCAGCAGCTCGCCCTGGTAGACCCGGCCGAGCTCCTCGGCGCCCGCGTGCACGTGCACGAGCTTCTGCTTCGGCCGCGGCGGCTCGACCAGCGTGTAGGCGCCGGTGGTCATCTCGCCCAGGCGCGCGCCGATCACGAGCAGCAGATCCGCGCCGCGCACGCGCTCGGCGAGCTTCGGGTTGATGCCGATGCCGACGTCGCCGACGTAATGGCCGTGGCGGTTGTCGAACAGGTCCTGGAAGCGGAACGAGCAGGCGATCGGGAGGCCCGAGTTTTCCGCGAACGCCTGCAGGTCGCGGCAAGCTTCGCGGGTCCAGACCGTGCCGCCGAGAATCACGAGCGGCTGGGTGGATCGCGCGAGCAGCCCGCGGAGTTTTTCCAGATCACCGGCGGACGGACTCGCCTGCACCACCTGGTAGGGCGCGACGTCGGGCACGCTCGCCGTCTGGGTGAGCATGTCCTCGGGCAGCGCGAGCACCACCGGCCCCGGACGGCCAGACATCGCGAGGTGGAAGGCATGGCTCACGTACTCGTGCACACGGTCGGCGCGCTCGATCTGCGCGACCCACTTCGACATCGGCCCGAACATCTGGCGATAGTCGACCTCCTGGAACGACTCGCGGTCGGCGAATTCCCCGGGAACCTGGCCGATGAACAGGATCATCGGTGTCGAGTCCTGCTGGGCGGTGTGCACGCCGATCGAGGCGTTGGTCGCTCCCGGACCGCGCGTGACGAAGCAGATCCCGGGGCGCCCGGTGACCTTGGCCCAGGCCTCGGCCATGTAAGCGGCGCCGCCGTCCTGGCGTGCGACGATCAGGCGGATAGCCTCGCGCGCGTCGTAGAGCGCGTCGAGGACGGAAAGATAGCTCTCGCCGGGAACGCAGAACGCGGTGTCGACGCCGTGAATCTTCAGCGCATCTACGAGGATCTGCGCCGCGGTTCGGGTTGTGCCGGTGCCTGTCATCGCGAAGACGGTGCCTGGAGACGCGCAACTATACCGCAGCGATGCGGGCCGCGGGCCGATTGGATAGAATCGTCAAGCCATGGTCGACGACATCCCCGGACTGCGCCGTATCCTCAAGACGAGCAAGGTCATCGCCGTCGTAGGCCTCTCGGGCGACTGGTTCCGTCCGAGCTACTTCGCGGCGAAATACATGCTCGAGCACGGCTACACCGTGATCCCGGTCAACCCGGGTTACGACACCATCCTCGGCCAGAAAAGCTACAAGTCGCTGCGCGAAATCCCTGTGAAGGTCGACATCGTCGACTGCTTCAGAAAAACCGAAGACATCATACCGATCGCCGAGGACGCGATCGCAATCGGCGCGAAGGTCCTGTGGCAGCAGCTCGGCGTAGTGAACCCCGAGGCTGCCAAGAGGGCCGAGGCCGCAGGCCTCGAGGCGGTGATGGACCGTTGCGTCAAGATCGAGCACGGGCGGCTCTTCGGCGGCCTCAACTGGTGCGGGGTCAATACGCGGGTGATTTCGGCCAAGCGGCCGCAATGGCTGTCGTACTAGGGGATTGTCCGCCCGCTCGAAAAAAGCGCGACAATCCGCTCACGGAGGAGTAGATATAAGGGTTTGGGGTGAGTTCGCGGCGCGGTGCGGGCGCCCGATAGTAGAAAAAAGCAAGAAAGCTCGGCGCGCACGCGCCCTGGTCGGCGTCCGGCTCCCGGACCGGTAGGGAGGGGCATGACTGCAAATCTGAGCGGCCCAACCGATGTCGATTCGAGCCGTGACCGCCGTGTGCGCGCAAGGATCGTCATCGTTACGGTGCTTCTGGTTCTCGTCATACTGGCCATTCTTGTCCTTTCCCTCCTGCAACGGCGACAGGAGATCCTGTCCGCTGCGGAGCGGACGGCCCAGAACCTCGCTCAGGTCATCGAGGAGCAGACGAAGGGCAGCGTCGCCGCAGTCGAGGTTGCGCTCACGGCGACCGCAACGACCATGCGCCTGTTGCCGGCGAAGGGCGAGAAGCGCAAAGCCATCATTCACGACTTGCTGGTCGAAAACGTCCGCAAGCTCCCTTTCTTGCGCGCCATCTGGATCCTCGACGCCAGGGGCGACATGATCCACGACAGCGAAAGCCTGCCCGGGCGCTACAACCTGTCGGACCGCGAGTACTTTCGCGTGCATCGCGACGATCCGGCGCACGGCCTTTACGTAGAGCGGCCCATTCGCAGCAGGCTTGGCGTATGGTTCATCGGAATCAGCCGCCGCATCGACAAGCCCGACGGCACTTTCGCCGGCGTCATTGTCGCCGCACTGGAGCCGAAATATCTCAGCGCTTCTACGAATCCATCGATGTCGGGAAAGAGGGCGCGGTAGCTCTCATGCAGCCGGACGGAACGCTGATGGTGCACGCGCCTGCAAGGGAAGACAAGATCGGGGAGAAGCTCGATCCCGTAGCGGCATACGTCGGCGAGGTGCCGCATGCCGCGTCGGGCAGCGGCCGCACGGTAAGCGCGATCGACGGGGTCGCGCGTATCTACACCTACCGTCACGTCGCGGGCAAACCTCTGGTGGTCTTGGTAGGGCTGGGAGAGACCGAGAGTCTTGCCGGCTGGCGGGCAGTCGCCCGGGCCCAAGTGCTGGCGTCACTCGCCTTCGTGCTCATGATCTCCTGGTTGAGCTATCTCGTCCTGCGCGAGCTGCATAGCCGCAGCGCGCTCAGCCGGGCTCTCGCCCTCGACATCGCCGCGCGCAAGCAAACCGAGGCCTTGCTCGAAGGCCAGAGGCGAGCGCTCGAGCTGGTCGCCGTGGGTGCGCCTCTGCCGCAGATGCTCGACATGCTGGTCCGCATCGTCGAGGAGCAGGCCCCGGAGATGCTCGGCTCCATCCTTCTGCTCGAAGCCGACGGCGTCCACCTGCGGCACGGCGCGGCGCCGAGCCTGCCGGAGGGATTCACTCGCGCCATAGACGGCGAGGCCATCGGCGAGAACGCGGGCTCCTGCGGCACGGCGGCCTTCAGGCGCGAACCCGTCGTCGTCGAGGACATCGCGACCGATCCGCTGTGGAGGGACTATCGCGAGCTTGCCGCGGCCCACGATCTGCGCGCCTGCTGGTCCACGCCCATCTTCGACGCGCAACGGCGCTTGCTCGGCACATTCGCGTTGTACTTCCGCACGCCGTGCCGTCCGAGCGAGCGCCATCGGACGCTGATCGCGATGGCCACCTATATAGCCGCGATCGCCATTACCAAGTCGCTGGAAGAAGCGAAGCTGCGCAATCTGCTGCTCCGGCTGCGCGACCAGTCGCGGCGCTTGCTCGAGGTGGAGGAAACCGAGCGGCGCAGCATCAACCGCGAGCTGCACGACCGCATCGGCCAGAACCTGAGCATACTCAATCTCAACCTCAACCTCATCCGCTCCGGACTCTCGACGAACCCGCCCACCGCCCAGGGCGGCCGCATCGCCGAAGCGCAGAGGCTCCTGGAATCGACAATCATGCAGGTGCGCAACGTGATGGCGGACTTGCACCCTCCGGCGCTCGAGGACTTCGGCCTGTTCGCGGCGCTGTGCGCCCACGCGGAGTCCTTCGGCGCGCGAGTCGGGATGCCGATCGTCGTGCACGGGAAGGAATTCGTCCCCCGGCTATCGCCCGCGGTCGAGATCTCCCTCTTTCGCATCGCACAGGAGGCGCTCGCCAACGCCGCCAAGCACGCGCATGCGAAGCGGATCGAGGTGACGCTCGCCAACACTCCCGAACGCGTGACGCTCACGATCGCCGACGACGGAACGGGGTTTGACGCCGCTCGTCTAGGCATGGCGAGCTGGGGGATCACCATCATGCGCGAGCGGGCCGAAGCCGCCCGCGCCGCGCTCTCCATCGAGTCGGCACCGGGACGCGGCACGCGCGTCGTCGTCGAGGCGACCCGCGAAACGGCATGAAGATACGGGTGCTGCTCGCCGACGATCACGCGATGATGCGCGACGGCCTCAAGGCCTTGCTCTCGGCGAGCCCGGACATCAGCGTGATCGCCGAAGTCAGCAACGGCGGCGATGCCGTGCGCCGCGCCCAGGAGCTCAAGCCCGACGTCGTGGTCATGGATATCGCGATGCCCGATCTGAACGGCATCGAGGCGGCGCGCATGCTGCGCGACAAATGCCCCGGAGCCCGGGTCGTGATCCTGTCCATGCATTCGAGTTCCGAGCACGTTTTTCGCGCGTTCGAGGCGGGCGCGGCGGGTTACGTGCTCAAGGAGTCCGCGGGCACGGAAATGGACGCGGCGGTGCGCGCAGTGCACCGCGGGCGGCACTACCTTTCCCCCGCCATCGCGGCGCTCGCGCCGCACGCCCGGACGGTCGACGGTCGAGCGGGTCCGCTGGAAAGTCTCAGCGCGCGCGAGCGCCAGGTGCTGCAGCTCGTGGTCGAAGGCCACTCCAGCGCCGAGATCGCGACGCGCGTTCACCTTTCTCCGAAGAGCGTCGAAACCTACCGCAGCCGGCTGATGAAGAAGCTCGGCGTCAGCGACGTTCCGTCCCTGGTCAAGTTCGCCATCCAGCACGGCATCACGCCCGGATAGGCGCCGGCCGCCCAATTGTCAGGTTTTCCCGACAGACAATATCGAAGGAGGTCCGTATCGTTCACCCCGGACCAATGTAACCGGGGGTGGCATGCTGATCGTCGAAGATCAGGAAGCGATGCGATCGGCCCTGCGAGAGTTCCTGCAGTCCGCGTATCCGGATGCCATCATCCGCGAGGCGGCGGACGGAGCGAGTGCCCTCGAGTTGTGCCGCCTCCACCATCCGCGGGTGGTGCTGGTGGACGTGGGGCTTCCCGACGCAAGCGGCATCGAGCTTGTCGCCCGAATCAAGGCGCTCCTGCCCGACTGCGCCGTCATCGTCGTCTCGCAACACGCCGTCCGCGCCTACTCCGAGCGCGCGCGCGCTGCAGGCGCCTCCGCCTACGTCACCAAGGACGCGATCGGCCACAAGCTGTTGCAGGCGGTCGCCGACACCCTCGGCAGCACGACCGAACCGAGGCCGGAATGACTGGCGATATGCAGCATGACTGAGCCGCTCAGGATACTGGTCGCGGAGGACAGCGAAACCGACGCCGAGCTGGTGCAGCGCGAGCTGAAACGCGGCGGTCTGGATTTCCGGATCCGCCGGGTGCAGACCGAGCCCGACTTTCGGCGCGAGCTCGGCGAGCTGCGGCCGCATCTCGTCATCTCCGATTTTTCCATGCCGCAGTTCAGCGGACGCACGGCGCTCGCGATCACGCGCGAGTCCGGCGCCGATACGCCGTTCATTTTTATCTCGGGCACGATCGGCGAGGACGTCGCCGTCGACATGATGAGGGCCGGCGCGGACGACTATGTCATGAAGAACAATCTCGCGCGGCTCCTGCCTGCGCTGAAGCGCGAGCTGCGCGAGGCCGACGTGCGGCTGGGACGCAGGCTCGCCGAGGGGGCTCTGCGCGAAAGCGAGGCGAAATTCCGCGAACTCATCGAGCAGGCCTCGGACGGCATTTTCGTCACCGACAAGGAGGGAAATTTCATCCTCGTGAACTCCCGGTATTGCGAAATGCTGGGCTACAGCCGAGCTGAGCTTCTACAGCTTCACAGCG
>DATHHZ010000508.1:0-7667 GCA_035316965.1 Burkholderiales bacterium
AATTCAGTGGATTCGATATCGAGCCTGCCCGGGTCAAGCTTTCGCGCCGCGCCGAGGACTTCCAAGGCTTCGGGGATGCGGGCCTGACCTCTGAGGATATTCCCCAGCATTCCGTACGCAGGCACGAGCCCGGGATCGATCGCGATCGCGCGCCGCAGCGCGGCCTCCGCTTCGGAAAGTCTGCGCAGTTTCCACAGCACGGCTGCATAGTTGAACAAGACCCCGGCCCAGTCCGGCCACTGTTTCAGCGCGCTTTCCAGGGCGCTTACGGCAGCGGTTAGGTCGCCCCGTGATTCGTACAGATTGGACAAGACGACCTGCGCCTCGGGAAACTCCGGCTTGCGACCGAGCGCCGCTCGAATCAGAGGCTCGGCCCGCTCGAGATCCCCGCGCTCGCACAGCACCTTGCCGAGGTTGTAATTGGCGTAAGCATCGCCCGGATCGATCGCAAGAGCCGCTTCATACGACCTGATCGCCGCGTCGATGTCGCCGGCCGCTTCCAATCCTATGCCGAGATTGAGATGGGCTTTGGCGTAGTCGGGAGCGGCAGCCACGGCCTTGCGGTATTGCTCGCAAGCTTCGCGCAGTTTGCCTGAACTTTCCGCTTTATTGCCTTCGGCAATCAGCGCATCGGCAATGTCATTCGCGCGAGCCACGTGCCGGACGGTGGGCTACTTCAGCACCGACTTCAGCAGTTTGCCCATCTCCGCGGGATTTTTCGTGACCTTGATGCCGCATTCCTCCATGACCGCGAGTTTCTCCTGCGCGGTGCCCTTGCCGCCCGAGATGATGGCGCCGGCGTGGCCCATGCGCTTCCCGGGGGGCGCAGTGACGCCCGCGATGAAGCCGACGACGGGCTTTTTCATGTTGGCCTTCACCCAGAGCGCGGCGTTCTCCTCGTCCGAGCCGCCGATCTCCCCCACCATGATGACCGCGTCGGTCTCCGGATCGTCGTTGAACATCTTGAGCACGTCGATGTGCTTCAGCCCGTTTACCGGATCGCCACCGATGCCGACGCAGGACGACTGTCCGAGACCGAGCTCCATCAGCTGGCCCACCGCTTCGTAAGTGAGCGTTCCCGAGCGCGACACGACGCCGACGCGGCCTTTCTTGTGGATGTGGCCCGGCATGATGCCGATTTTGATTTCATCGGGGGTGATCACGCCGGGGCAGTTGGGGCCGACGAGCTTCGTTCTCCTGCCTTGCATCCTGTACTTCGTGCGGATCATGTCGCGCACCGGGATGCCCTCGGTGATGCAGATGACGAGATCGAGATCGGCCTCCACCGCCTCGTCGATCGCTGCGGCGGCGAAAGGCGGCGGCACGTAGATCACCGAGACGTTGGCGCCGGTCTTCTGCTTCGCTTCCTTCACCGTGGCGAAGATCGGAATGCCCTCGTATGTTTCCCCCGGTTTTCTCGGATTCACGCCCGCGACGTAGCAGTTCCCGCCGTTCGCGTACTCCTTGCCCATCTTGGTGTGGAACTGACCGGTCTTGCCGGTGATGCCCTGGGTCATCACCCGGGTGTTCCTGTTGATGAGGATGGACATCAGCGTTTCCCCTTCGATGCCGCGACCACTTTTTGCGCGGCGTCCGCCATGTTGTTACCGGAGATGATGGGCAGACCCGACTCGGTGAGTATCTTCTTGCCGAGATCGACGTTGGTGCCTTCCAGACGCACCACCAGCGGCACGCGCAGGCTCACCTGCTTCGCCGCCGCTACCACACCCGCTGCGATCACATCGCACTTCATGATGCCGCCGAAGATGTTGACGAGGATCGCTTTGAGGTGCGGAATGCGCAGCATGATCTTGAACGCTTCGGTCACCTTCTCGGTGGTAGCGCCGCCGCCCACGTCGAGAAAGTTGGCTGGATTGCCGCCGTAGAGCTTGATGATGTCCATGGTCGCCATCGCGAGCCCCGCGCCGTTCACCAAGCAGCCGATGTCGCCATCCAGTTGTATATAGTTGAGGTCGTACTTGGAAGCTTCGACTTCCGCGGGATCCTCCTCGTCCAGGTCGCGCAGCTGCTGCCACTCCGGATGACGGAAGGCCGCGTTGTCGTCGAAATTGATCTTGGCGTCGAGCGCAAGCACTTTGCCGTCGCCGGTGAGGATGAGCGGGTTGATCTCGGCGAGGCTCGAATCGGTCTCGTCGAAAGCCTTATACAAGCCCTTCAGGATGACACGCGCCTGGGGCACGCTCGCGTCCGGTATGCCGATTTTCTTCGCGATGCCGTCGGCCTCGGTGTCCTTCAGCCCGGTGCCGGGGTCGACGAACACCTTGTGGATCCTGTCGGGCGTCTTCGCCGCGACTTCCTCGATGTCCACGCCGCCTTCGCTCGAGGCCATGAACGCGACGCGCTGCGTGCCTCGATCCACCACCATGCCGACGTAGAACTCCTTCTTGATATCGGCGCCCTCCTCGACGAGGAGCCTCCGCACTTTCTGCCCTTCGGGCCCGGTCTGGTGCGTTTTCAGCATCATGCCGAGGATCTTCCCGGCCCACTCGCGCACTTCTTCGGGAGATTTCGCCACTTTCACCCCGCCGCCCTTGCCGCGGCCGCCCGCGTGGATCTGCGCTTTCACGACCCACGCCTTTCCGCCCAGCTCGCGCGCCGCTTTCACCGCCTCGTCGACCGAAAAGCAGGGGATGCCGCGCGGCGTGGCGACGCCGTACTTGCGCAGGATTTCCTTGGCCTGGTATTCGTGGATTTTCATGTTGGTTTTGCGCCGATTCGAGGGACGGATTGTTCTGCAGCGCCGCGGGGCGCGCATTGATGGCAGTCAAGCCGGCAGGATAGCGGGTCACATGCCTTTGAACAGGTGGGCGTAGCTGCGGCTGACTTCCAGCTTCTCGGGCCTTCCCTTGACCGCCACGAGCTGGCGCCCGCGCTCGTCGCGGATGATGCCGGCGATGGCGCGCGTGTTGATCAGGGTCGAGCGGTGGATCTGCCAGAACTGCGCCGGGTCGAGCTCGGCGAGGAGCTCCTTGATGGGCTTCCTGATCAGCGCTTCCTGCTGCGCGGTCTGCACGCGCGTGTACTTCTCGTCGGAGACGAAGAACAGCACGTCGTCGACCGGGATCATCTGGATCTGGTTGCCGACGGAGGCCTGGATCCACTTCAGCCGCGACGCCGGTTCCAGTTTCTCTGCCAGCCTGGCGAGCGCCTGCTGCAGCGTGTCCGATGACGGCGGCGGCGCGGCGAGGCGCTTGCGCAAACGGTCGACCGTGACGCCGAGGCGCTCGCGCTCGGCCGGCTTCAGCACGTAGTCGATCACGCCCTGCTGGAAGGCGTCGATCGCGTACTGGTCGTAGGCGGTGACGAACACGATCTCCGGCAGGCGGCCGTCGAGCGCAGCGATCTCGCGCGCGGCTTCGATGCCGGTCTTCACCGGCATGCGGATGTCCAGGAAGACTACTTCGGGACGGAGCGCGCTGACCTGCTCGACTGCTTCGACCCCGTTCTTCGCTTCCGCCACGATCTCGAGCTCGGGCCAGAGCTCGTACAGGCGCGCGCGCAGCTGCTCGCGCATCAAGGGTTCGTCGTCGGCGATTACCGCACGGGTCATGTCGCCTTATAGGGTACGACGATGGTCACGCGCGTGCCAGTCGGCGCATTCGGCGCGATACGCAGCTCCGCCGCATCGCCGTAGATGAGCTTCAGCCGCTCGCGGATGTTGGTGAGGCCGGTGCCGGTTCCCGCGGTCGCCGCGCGTGCGAAGCCGACGCCGGTATCGGCGACGCTCACGTGCAGCTTGCCGTGCGCCACCTCGGCGCTCACGGCGAGCGAACCGCCGTCGGCCTTCGGCTCGAGTCCGTGCTTGATCGCGTTCTCGACGAGCGACTGGAGCATCATCGGCGGGAAGTCGGCCGAGTACAGACCTTCGGACACATCGACCTGCGGCTGCAGGCGCTCTTCCATGCGCACCTTCAGGATTTCCAGGTAAGGCCGCACCACCTCGAGCTCGCGGCCCAGGTTGGTCGCCTTGTCGCGCATCGCCGGCATCGAGGCGCGCAGGAGCGCGATCAGGTTCTTCTGCATGCGGCTCGCGCGCGCCGGGTCGACCTCGATCAGGTGGTCGATGCTCGCGAGCGTGTTGAAGAGGAAGTGCGGCTCGACCTGCGCCTGCATCGCGGCCATCCTCGCCTCGACCACCTGTCGCTGGAGGCTCTCCGCTTCGGCGACTTCCTGCGCTTCGGCCGCCTTCGCCTCGGCTTTCACGCGGCCTGCGTAGGCGATCTTGATCGCGGTCGAGAGCAGGATGAAGAGGAAAGCGAGCTGCGGCAGGTAGTTTCCCAGGCGCACGTGGACGACGCGCTCCTCGTCGCCCATTTCGCCGATGGCGTCGATCACCTCGCGGCGGATGTCCTGCGCCAGCTCTTGTGTGATCTCCTCGGCCACGCCCGCCGCCTCGTCCTTCGCGCTCGGAGCGGCCGGAGGGGTCGGCGGCTTCGGCTGCGTCTGGGTGGCGTCCGGGCCGCGGCGCACGCCATGCTCGTCGACGATGATTTCCTGCGGCGGTTTGCCCGAGGCCGGATCACCCTCGCGCTTGATGCGTACGCCGTGCTCGTCGATCGTGATCTCGGGAGCTTGCGAGCCCTTGCGCTTGGGCTTGATCCGTACGCCGTTGTCGTCGACCGTGATGTCGACGCTGCGGCTTGCCGGCACGTGTGTCGTTCTCGTTGCGAGGTCCCAGTTGAAGGGCGGGAGGTTGGAGAGTATGCCCGTCACGATCAGCAGCAGGAGCGAGAGGACGATGAAGCGCTTCCACGTGATCGACACCAGCCACTCGGCATAGCGGCGGTACAGCGCCGCCATGCCGGAGCCCGACTGCTTAATGCTGTTGGTCAGCGACATGCTCGCGCTTGGCGACGATCACGATGCGCGGGATCTCGCCCTCGGCGGCCGGCAGGGCCTCCTCGGGGGCGGGATGCCGCATTGCATAGACCGCGGTAATGGCGCTGGCGGCCAGAACGAGGATCAGAACCAGGTGTTTCGCGCTCATGGGTGCCTCCCAGGTGTCGATGGACGGCACTGTAGGGGAGCCCAACGCGGGCGACGAGCGCCTTGCGATGGACTGCAGCAGGGCGGTACGAAACCGCAGAAACGAGGGATGAGCGGCGGGGCACTACTGGCCCTGAAGCAAATGCTCCGCGAGCTCGACGAAGCCGGCCCCGGAGGCCGCGCCAGTCACATACTTGGGCGACGCGGCGAGCCGCCCCTCGAAGCGGCGCACATTCGCGACACCGACCGAGTTCTGGAAGAAGGCGAACATCGGGGCGTCGTTTTGCGAATCGCCGACGAATACGAACTCGCGGTTCGACCGGTCGAGATCGAGGCCGAAACGCTCCGAAAACAGGACTCGGCTGGTCGAGAGCTTGTCGTAGCCGCCGAACCAGCCGTTGACGTGAATCGAGCTGATCTTGGCGTTCAGTCCCGCGTCGCGCATCAACCCCGCAATGCGCTCGGCGGCGTCGAGCGCGAGCGGCGGCACGTCTTCGCAGTAGTCGATCGCGAGGTCGGTCTCGCGGTAAGGCTGATCGGCGGCGAGCGCGCATCCGGGCACCTCGGCGAGGATGCGCCGGGCGATGCCGTCCAGGCGCGCGCGCTTTTGCGCGCGTTCGGCTGAGTCTTCCAGAAAGCGATGGTGCAGCCTGCCTTCGGAGAAGTGGAAGTAGAAGGCGCCGTTCTCGCCCACCACCGCGTCCACCGGCCACATGCGCGCGATGTGGTCGCACCATCCGGCCGGGCGTCCGGTCACCGGCACGACGATCCTGCCCGCGGCGTGCAGGCGCTCGAGGGCCGCGTACGCGTCGCCGGTCAGCTTGCCCGCCGTGGTCAGGGTCTCGTCGATGTCGACGAGCACGGCCCTCACGCCGCGCGCGTCGAGCTCGGCGAGCGGCCTCATCTCACCCGAACAGCCCGCCGACGCGCGCTCCCGCGGCGCGATTGACCACGTAGAGGCTCGCCGCGCAGAGCACAATCAGGATCACGCCGAGCGCGGCCGCCTGGCTGTGGGATCCGGCGATGTAGTAGGTAAAGATTCCGAAGGGGATCATCTCCCAGCCGCCCAGGGTGAGGAACAGCGTGGCGGACGCCTCCTGGATCGACATGATGAAGGAAAAAATCGCGCCGACGAGGATGCCCTTCCACACGAGCGGCGCGGTGATGTCCCTGAAGGTCACGAGCTTGCCGGCGCCGACGTTCTCGGCTGCCTCTTCCATCGACTTGTGCACGAGCAGGAGCGACGAGTAGCTGCTGCGCACGGTGTACGGCAGCCGGCGCACGGCGAGCACCAGCGGAAGGATGATCCACATGCTGGTGAGCGCCACATCGATCCCCGGCAGCGGGAAATGGAACGCGCGGATGTACGCGATGCCGATGGCGGTGCCCGGGATCGCGAGGATCAGCGTGGTGAGCGCGTCCATCGCGCCGCGCCCCGGCGTCCGGGTCCGCGCCATGATCCACGCCATCGGGACCCCGATCGCGAGACAGATCAGCACGGCCAGCCCGGAATACAGCAGCGAATTGACGATGAACCTGGGCGTCTCGACGCTGACCTGCCTGAAGTGGTCGAGGGTGTAATGGACCGGGAGCGCAGTGAGCGACCAGCCCTTGCCGACCGCGGCGAGGACGACGCCGGCCTGCGGGAGGAGCGACGCGAACATGAGCAGCGCGAGAAAGCCCACCGCAAGCCAGCGCGCGACCGGCCCCAGCTGCCTGCGCTCCACCTTCGAGTAGGCGAGAGAGCTGTAGTCCTTGATCGCCACGTAGTGCCGCGCCACCAGCACGAACACGATCGCCAGCACGACGAGCAGAACCGATATCACGATGCCCATGCGGAAGATGCGCCGGTCGACGAACTGGACGATGTTGAGATAGGCCTGCACCGCGAGCAGGTCCTGCACTCCCACGACCAGGGGCGTGACGAAGTCGGCGAAGGTCCAGATGAACACGAGCAGCGCTCCGGAAACGTAGCCGGGCGTGGTCAGCGGGAGCGTCACGTCCCGGAATCGCCGCCAGCCGTTCGCGCCCACCACCTGCGCGGCTTCCTCGAGCGACGGATCCACCTTGGAAAGCGAGTCGAGGATGCTGAGCGTCATGAACGGGAACAGGTGCAGGGTTTCGACCAGCAGCACTCCCTGCATGCCGTACATGAAGTTGATCGGCGTCTGCAATCCGAACCAGTCCATGAGGAGCACGTTCACCGTGCCGGCGCGGCCGAGGATGAAGACGAAGCCGAGCACGCCGACCAGCGGCGGCAGGATCATCGGCAGCATCGTGAGATAGGAAAAGAGATTCCGCCAGGGAAATTCGTAGCGGATGATGAGGAAAGCGACCGCGATCCCGATCACCGAGGTCGTGATGACGGTCGCGACTCCCAGCACCAGGGAGTTCCACAGCGAGCGCAGGTAGTACCGGTCGGTAAAGAACTCATGAAAGTTCGCGAGTGTGAGCTGGCCGGCCTCGTTCGCGAAGGCGTCGAAGAAAATCCGCGTGAGCGGGTACAGCACGAAGAGGATGAGGAACGCCCAGATCAGGCCGAAACCGATCATGGCGCTTGCCGGGGTGCGGGGTCCCCGGATGACGATGGCGGCGGTCTGCGCCATGGCCGTGCGTCAGTCCGCAGGAATCGCCAGCGTGCTGCCGATCGCGCAGCTCAG
>DATHHZ010000509.1:0-7600 GCA_035316965.1 Burkholderiales bacterium
CCCCTGGACGAGCTGGGTTGGCGTGGTGAGGCTCTTGGCTTGTGCGAAACGACCGGTGGCCTTGTCAAAGGCCATCAAGTCCGTGAAAGTCCCGCCGATATCGATCGCCACCAGCAACAGAGCCGCCCCTCCTAGTGAGTGCTCAAACGGTATCATGGAGCGATGAATAAAGTCGACGCCAAGCGCCGCTGCCCGTGGTGCCTGGGAAGCGAGCAATATCTTCGCTACCACGACGAGGAATGGGGAGTCCCGGTCCACGACGATCGGCGACTGTTCGAGTTCCTGATCCTAGAAGGCGCACAAGCAGGACTCTCATGGTCGACGATCCTCAACAAACGCGACAACTACCGCAGGGCCTTCGCCCGGTTCGACCCTGCAAAGCTCACGCGCTTCGGCGCACGCGACGTGAAGAGATTGATGGCCGATCCGGGAATCGTGCGCAACCGCCTCAAGATCGAATCGGCGATCGGAAACGCCCGGGCATTCCTCGAAGTGCGGCGGGAATTCGGCTCGTTCGACGCCTATCTGTGGAGCTTCGTGGACGGACGTCCGCTGCAGAATCGCAGGCAGAGCATGAAGCAGGTGCCTGCCCGTACGCCGGTATCGGACGCGATCAGCAAGGACCTGAAACGTCGCGGCTTCCGTTTCGTCGGCTCGACCATCGTGTACGCCTACATGCAGGCGGTTGGAATGGTCAACGACCATCTGGCCGCTTGTTTTCGACGCGCGCAGCTGGCGGCTCTCACAAGACCCGGTTCTTCGGCTAAACTCCGGAGAGAAAGTGAATAGCCTGGGGAGATCGATGCTGCGTATCGCCGTTTTGGCCGTGCTCGCCTGTCTGCCCGGCATGAGCGCCCATTCTCAGGAAGGCGATCCGGACGGCACCGTGACACTGGTGGCGACACCGCGTCTGGTCGATCCGAATTACCGCGGGGCGGTGCTGCTCGCCGTGCCCGTCGACAACAACCGGCACGTCGGCGTCATTATCAATCGCCCCACCGGACGCTCGCTCTCGACCCTGTTCCCTGAGCACGCCCCCTCCAAGCTCGTGCGCGATCCGGTGTACTTCGGCGGGCCGATGCTGCCCCAGGCGATCTTCGCGGTGGTTCACACCGACCACACGCCCGGCCCAGGATCGATCCAGATGATGAAAGAGCTGTTTCTCGCAATTCAAGGCGCGGTCGTCGACCACATCATCGAGGACACGCCCAACGAAGCGCGCTACTACGTCGGCTATGTCGCCTGGCGGCCGGGGGAGCTGCGCCAGGAGGTCGACCGGGGATTGTGGTACGTGCTCGAGGCCGACCCCGAGCTCGTGTTCCGCAAGGATCCGGCGAGACTCTGGGAAGAGCTGCTGCGGCGTGCGCGGTCGGTGACCGCCTGGGCTCCCGGATGAAGCGCTCGCGGCTAGCCGCCCTTCTCGCGTTTCTCGTCCTCGCGACGGCCGCCTACGCACAAGGCTCCTCCAAGGCGCTTTTCCTCGTCGCAAGGCCCGGGATGCCCGATCCGAATTTCCGGGAAACCGTGGTCCTGGTCACTCAGGAAGAAGGCGCGGAAGCCACCGGCGTCATCATCAACCGGCCCACCAACCGCTCGCTCGCCGAAGTGTTGCCGAGCGAGCGCTTCAAACCCTTCAAGGAACCGGTATTCTTCGGCGGGCCGGTGGCGCCTCAAGGCTTGTTCGCCGTATTCCAAGCCGACAGGTTTTCCGGCGCGGCCGTGACGATGCTTCCGGGACTGTACCTCGCTGTCGTGCCTGACTCGATCGATACGTTGCTCAACAACCCTCCGCCGAAGATCCGCTTCTTCGCGGGTTATTCCGGATGGGCGCCGGGCCAGCTGCGTGGAGAACTCGACCGCGGCGACTGGCTGGTGGTCGATGCCGACGCCGACACGGTGTTCCTGAAGGACACGTCCAGGCTCTGGCAGGACATGGTGAGGCGGGCGAGCGCGGTCCGCGCCGACGCCACGTCCGTACGCTGAGGCGTCCTACTTCTTCAAACCGATGAGCTGCATGAGGCGCGCGAGCTCCGCGTCTTCCTTCGCGATCAGATTGCCAAACTCTTCGGCCGGCATGAAGGCGGGACGCACACCGAGCCTTTCGCTCGCCTGAGCGAAATCGGTGCTCTCCGCGGCTTTCCTGATCGCCCCCTCGAGCGCGGCGATGGCGGCCCTGGGCGTGCCCTTCGGCACGGCGATGCCGCGCCAGGCTTCGAGCGAAACGTCGAAACCCTGCTCGCGTGCGGTGGGCACATCCGAGAGCGCCGGATCGCGGGCAGAGGTCAGCGCGGCGAGCAGCCGTATCTGGCCTGTCTTGACGTACCCGGAAAGCGCCGCGGGCAACTGCACCACTGCGTCCACTTGCGCGCCGAGCAGGCTCGGCACGACCTGCGCGGCGCCGAACGGCACATCTATCACTTCGGCACCGGCGGTCTTGAACAGCGCAACCGAGGAAATATGCGTGTGGCTGCCGATCCCGGAATTCCCTACCGTGACCTGCTTGGGACGCGATTTCGCCTCGGCGATCAGCTCACCCAGAGATTTCCACTTCGAGTCGCCCCGCACCGCGATCACCGGCGACTCGACCAGCACGCGTGCCACGGCGTCGAACGCGCGGTAGTCGAGCGGCATCATCCCGGAGTGGTAGGTCGTGGAGACCGAGTTGGAATTCCAGACGACGGAATACCCGTCCGGTTTCTGGGCGGCGACGTACTTGTAGCCGATCGCGCCTCCGGCTCCGGGACGGTTGAAAACGATCACCTTGGCGCCGAGCTGCTTCGACATCCCGTCGGCGAGCAGCCGCGCCGTGACGTCCGCAGAGGAGCCGGCGGGAAAGAGCACCGTGATCTCGATCGGAGCTTTCTGCGGGAATGGAGGCTCCTGCGCTTGAACGGTCGCCGCGAGGAGCGCACCGAGAAGTACCCATCCTGCTTTCACGAACAGTCTCCTGATCCCAGTATTTCTGCGACTTCGACCCGGCGCCCCTCGCGCGCCGACACGATCCCGGCGCGGATGACCGCGAGCGAAGCGGTGGCGCCTTCCCCACCCATCTCGGGCCGGCCTTCGCCGCGGACCGCCCTGGCGAATTCCTCGAGCTCTTCGACGAAGGTATCGTTCTTCGCGCAGGCAACCGGGCTCGCGCCGCTGCTGCCTCGCTTGAGCACGCGCAGGCCCTGGTGCATATCGTAGTACGCCGTCGCCTCCTTGCCGTAGATATTCATCAGGTAGTACTCGGAGGCGGAGGCATAGCTCGCGTTGAGCGTCGAGAGCGCGCCGTTTTCGTGCTCGAGAACGAGGCTCGCGACGTCCGGATTGTCGCCGGGGAGCACGAGCTGAGCGGACCTTCCGTTTACGGCCTTGATGGGCCCGAGAAGGTATTCGAGCACGTCCGTGTAGTGAATGCCGATCTGCAGCATCACGCCCCCCGGCATCCCCGCAGCCGTGTAGCGCCAGGAACCGAGATCGATCTTTCCGGCCCGGTCGCGGCTGATGTTGGCTTCGGCATTGACGAGTTTTCCGAACGCACCTGCGTCGATCTGAGCGCGGATCCACCGGAAATGGCTCTCGCGGCGCCGCTGGTATCCCAGGGCGAGCACGACCCCAGCCTTGCGGCATGCCTCGGTGATGGCGCGCCCTTCGGAGACGGTATTGGCGATCGGCTTGTCGAGAAACACGTGCTTGGCCGCCGCGGCGGCGGCGCGCGTGGTTTCCAGATGCGCGTCGTTCGGCGTGGTGTTGACGATCGCCTCGATTGTGCGATCTTCCAGGATCGCCTCGTAGCTCGGCGCCGCCTTGCAGCCGTATTTGGCGGCGAAGGCCCGGCGTTTCTCTTCGGAGCGAGTGTAGCAGGCGACGATTTTGACTTTTTTGGACCGCTGGATTGCGTCGGCGAGAACGTCCGACCACCAGCCCATCCCGATGCAGGCGACCCGAAGCGGCTCGAACGCCATCGGCCTACTTCGGGCCTGCGCCCGTGGTAGCGCCGATGGATTCGACCGCTTCGCGCGCGATGCGCTCGTCGGTCGCCCAGTCGGCGCCGCTCACGCCGACCCCTCCGATGCATTCGCCTTCCACGAAAATCGGGCAACCGCCTTCCATCGCGGTCCAGCGCCCGGGTCCCGCCGCGAGCGCGAGCCCGAGGGCATGGGCCACATCGAGCGCCTGCCCCTGCGCGCCGTGCGAGGAGGTGGGCCGCTTGTTCGAGGCGGCGCAGACGGCCTTGGTCGTCGCCGAGTGCAGAGAATGAAACCGGCCTCCATCCATGCGTTCGAGGACGATCAGATGTCCGCCCAAATCGGCGACTGCGACCGAGATGGCGATCCCGGCCTGCCGGGCTTTGGCTACAGCGGTGTCAGCTATTTTCTTGGCGCCAGCGTGAGTGAGGCGCTTGGAGTCGGCGACGAACATTGAACCCGGATTCTGCCCGGGGCATTGCGTCCCATCAAGGCTTTTTGGTAGTGTCCTAATCAATTTAGGACACTACCCGGCTTTTTTCAGTGCACCGCCGCTTTTTGAGCGGACTTCACTGCAGCTTTCTCGAACTGCATCGCGCCATTCCGATATTCGACGCGTACGATGTCCTTGGCCGCGAACCTGCCCTCGAGGATTTGCTTCGCGAGCGGGTTCTCGATGCTCTGCTGGATCGCGCGCTTGAGCGGCCGCGCGCCGTAGACCGGATCGAAGCCGGCTTTGGCGAGCTGCTCGAGGGCGCTGTCTCCGACTTCCAACCGAATCTCCAGCTTCGCCAGCCGCTCCTCGAGGTAGCGCAGCTGGATCTTGGCGATGCTCCGGATGTGCTTCTCGTCGAGCGCGTGGAACACGACGATCTCGTCGATGCGGTTGACGAACTCGGGCCTGAACTGCGTCTTTACCTCTGCCATGACCGCGGTCTTGATCAGGCTGGGATCGTCGCCCTGCATCTGCTGGATCATGTGCGAACCGAGGTTGGAAGTCATCACCACCACGGTGTTCTTGAAGTCCACGGTGCGGCCCTGGCCGTCGGTCATGCGGCCGTCGTCCAGAACCTGCAGCAGCACGTTGAAGACGTCCGGGTGCGCTTTCTCGATTTCGTCGAGCAGGATCACGCTGTAGGGTTTGCGCCTCACCATCTCGGTGAGATGTCCGCCCTCCTCGTAACCGACGTAACCGGGAGGTGCCCCGATCAGGCGCGCGACCGAATGTTTCTCCATGAATTCGGACATGTCGATGCGGATGAGGTGATCTTCCGAGTCGAACAGGAAGGCCGCGAGCGCCTTGCACAGCTCGGTCTTGCCCACGCCGGTGGGGCCGAGGAAGAGGAAGGAGCCGTAAGGCCGGTTCGGGTCGGAGAGCCCCGCGCGCGAGCGCCGGATCGCGTCGGCGACGAGGTGCACCGCCTCGTCCTGGCCGACGACGCGCTCGTGGAGCTTTTCTTCCATCGCGAGCAGCTTGTCGCGCTCGCCCTGCATCATTTTCGAGACGGGGATGCCGGTCGCGCGAGACACGACTTCGGCGATTTCCTCGGCTCCGACCTGAGTGCGCAGCAGCTTGGGCTTTTCGTGCGCCGAGGGCGTCTTCTCTGCCTTCTTCAACTGCGCTTCGAGCTGGGGCATGCGGCCGTACTGGATCTCGGAGACCTTCTGCCAGTCGGCTTTGCGCTTCGCGGCCTCCATCTCGAGCTTGAGCTTCTCCAGCTCTTCCTTGATGTGCTGCGAGCCTTGCACCGCAGCTTTCTCCGCCTTCCAGACTTCCTCCAAGTCGGCGTATTCGCGCTCGAGCTTCTTGATTTCGCTCTCGATCAGCGTCAGGCGCTTCTGCGAAGCTTCGTCCTTCTCCTTCTTTATCGCCTCGCGCTCGATCTTGAGCTGGATGATGCGCCGATCGAGCCGGTCCATGGCCTCGGGCTTGGAGTCGATCTCCATCTTGATGCGCGCGGCTGCCTCGTCGATCAGGTCGATCGCCTTGTCCGGAAGAAAACGGTCGGTGATGTAGCGGTGCGAGAGCTCGGCCGCGGCGACGATCGCCGGGTCGGTGATGTCGACGCCGTGATGCACCTCGTACTTTTCCTGCAGGCCGCGCAGGATGGCGATGGTCGCCTCGACCGAGGGCTCGTTCACCATCACCTTCTGGAAGCGGCGCTCGAGCGCCGCGTCTTTCTCGATGTACTTGCGGTATTCGTCTAGGGTCGTCGCGCCTACGCAGTGCAGTTCCCCCCGCGCAAGCGCGGGCTTCAGCATGTTGCCGGCGTCGATCGCGCCTTCGGCCCTGCCGGCGCCGACCATGGTGTGCAGCTCGTCGATGAAGACGATGGTGCGGCCCTCGTCCTGCGCGAGCTCTTTCAGGACCGCCTTGAGCCGCTCCTCGAACTCGCCGCGGTATTTGGCGCCGGCGAGCAGCGCAGCCATGTCGAGCGAGAGCACGCGCTTGTTCTTGAGTGTTTCAGGCACTTCGCCGTTCACGATGCGTTGCGCGAGGCCCTCGACGATCGCGGTCTTGCCCACGCCGGGCTCGCCGATCAGCACCGGGTTGTTCTTGGTACGTCGCTGTAGGATCTGGATCACGCGGCGGATCTCGTCGTCGCGGCCGATCACCGGGTCGAGCTTGCCCGAGCGTGCGCGTTCGGTGAGATCGAGCGTGTATTTCTTCAACGCCTCGCGGCTCCCCTCGGCTTCCTGGCTCCCGACCGACTCGCCGCCGCGCACCGCCTTGATCGCCTGGTCGATCGCCTTCTTGCTGCCGCCGTTCTCCTTAAGCAGGCGGCCGGCCTCGCCCTTGTCTTCGGTGAGCGCAAGCAGAAACAGCTCGGAAGCGATGAACTGGTCGCCGCGCTTCTGCGCTTCCTTGTCGGTGAGATTGAGGAGTGCGTTCAGCTCGCGCGAGATCTGCACCTCCCCGCCGTGGCCTTCGACCTTCGGCAGACGCGAGATCGCCTGCTTTGTCGCCTCCCGCAGCCGCGGGACATTGACGCCCGCGCGGGACAGAAGGGACGCGCTCCCTCCGTCTTCCTGGTCGAGCAAGGCGGCAAGCAGGTGCAGCGGCTCGATGAATTGGTTGTCCTGCCCCACGGCGACGCTCTGAGCGTCGCCCAGCGCCTGCTGGAACTTGGTGGTGAGCTTGTCGATACGCATTTGCTGCGGTTCCGAAAACCTGAAGCTGCGATGCAAGTGGGGGAATTGGGCTGGCTTTCAAGCCCTGAAGATGCGTCCTCGCGATCTTACTTCGGTGCCCGGCGAACCTGAAGCACTGCTTCAGCCTCCATGTTTGTTGCCGCAATGCAGTAAAATCGATACCATATCAAATATATAACATAGATCAATGATTTTAAAACAATACTTGACTATAGTCTGGCTTGCCACAATATCCATTTAGGTGCACTGCACCATCATCGATTAGAAAGGCAACCAATGTATCCCAAGAACCGCATACCCATGTACGAAGGTGACGGTTTCATCCACCCCGGCCCGATTCGAGGCAGCGCGGAAGACTCCTCCGCCCCGGTTCCAATTCGAGACTCCGAATCCCGGGTCGAGTTCGGCCCCCGACCGAGCCGTGCGGCGCGCAACCTGCTGCATAAGCTCGCCGTGTGGATCGGAATCCGCGTGCGGCGTCCGCTGACGAAAGC
>DATHHZ010000510.1:0-4929 GCA_035316965.1 Burkholderiales bacterium
ACGCCGCCCGCCGCCGATTCCCAGATGTTGCCCTTGACGTCGACCTTCAAGCCGTCGGTGATCCCGGGAGTCGGATCGCCGCTGATGTCGATGAACATCTGGCTGTCGGTGACGGTGTCGTCGGGCAGAACCCGATAGCGCCGCACGTACTTGTCGCGGCTGCCGTTCGCGTAGAGAATTTTTTCGTCGGGCGACAAGGCCAGGCCGTTCGGGTTCGGGATGTCGTCGATGATCCGGCTCACCTTCCCGCCCTTGATCATGTAGACGCCCTGGAAGTCCAGGCCTTTGCGCGGATCCTTATCGCGCAGGCGCAAGCCGCCGTAGGTGTCGGTGAAGTAGATCGTGCCGTTCTTCTTGACGATGACGTCGTTCGTGCCGTTGAACTGCTTGCCTTCGAAGCGGTCGGCGAGCACGGTGCGCTTGCCGTTCTTTTCGATCCGGTCAATCGACCTTCCGGCCCAGGTCGCGATGATGAGCCGGCCTTGCCGGTCGAGCGCGAGCCCGTTCGAGCCGATCATGTAGAACTTCTCGAACAGGGGATCGCTGGGATTCTTGCCATTGGTCTGCTCGAACCCCACGCGCCAGATGTCCGGCAGCGTATAGCCGCTTCGGTGCAAGTAGATGGACGCGTTGCCTTGGGGCGTGAGCTTGTGGATCACGTTCGCGGGGATATCGCTCAAGAGCAGGTAGCGGCCCTGCTCGACCCAGATGATGCCCTCGGTAAACCCGAAGCCGCCCTTCACCAGCTCCAACCTCGCGTCGGGGGACACCAGCGCATCGAGCGCCGGATCCAGTCTGACCACGGCGGGCTTGTCTGCCTGCGACTGCGCATCGACCCCGCAGACTCCGAGAGTTGCGAACAGGATTGCGGCGGAAATCGACAAGTTTTTCATGAGACCCTCGATCACATCCCCAGAATTCTTCCGATCTCCGCGATGTATTGGCTCGCCTTCAGGCCGTCGGCGACGATCGTTTCCAGCCCGTTCTCGATGGCCTGGCGCATGCCGTGCAGCCCCTCTCTGACCCAGTGGTGCCGACGGATGGGCGAATTGAGCACGTTCTTGAGGGTTTCCACCTCGTCCCTCAACAGCTGCACGTCGCGGGATCCGCTCTGGACTTTCGCGAGATCCCGTTCCAGCGCGTCGATGAGCTGCGCCACTTTTTCGAGATCGATTTTCCTCGGCTCTCCGCCCCTTGCATCGTTCCTGGCCATTGGCAACACACCTCTGATGTTCGATTGACCCCTACGGGGCGTATTTTCGCTTGATACGGGCCAAATCCGCCGGCTTGTCACTTCACCAGCAGCACCGGTATGGGTGAGATGCTTACCACCCGGTTTGCGCAGGAACCGAGCAGCAGGTTGGCCACCGCGCTCATCCCGCGGGTGCCCATCACGATGAGATCGCACCGGGTGAGCCTTGCCTCCCTGACGATGGACTCGGGCACGGGCCCCACGAGGATGTGCGCGGAATACTTGATCCCTGCCGCGTCGAGTAGCTTCCTCGCCTTCGACAGAGCCGCCTTTCCCTCCCGGTCGTAGTAGCGCCGGACCTGGCTCGCGCCGACCACGGCGCCCATTCCGCGAATCCTGGGCACGGGCAGACGCACATTGACCAGCTCGACCGCCGGCTTTTCGCGATACCAGTCGGCGTGCTCTATCAGGCATTTGACGGCCTTGAGCGAGTGCTTGGAGCCGTCCACCGCGAGCAGAATCTTCATCGATGATTTCCTTGAAGTTGGGGATCGGTGTTCGACCTAGGGGCGTTTCAGCGAGCGCAGCCGCTTCGCCGCGTCGCGCTTGATTGCGGCCGTGCCGAATTTGAAGCGTGCCGGTGCGGTCTCTTCCTGCGGTGCGCTGCTTCTGCGGCGCGCGCCCGAGGCCGCTTTCCGCCGCGGCGCGCCTCGCCTGAAAGCCGCAGTCACCTCGGCGAGCCTGGGCGCAGTCGTGCCGTCCTTGAAGCCTTCGAGCCTGCGATAGAGGTCGGCGGCGGCCAGATGAAAGCCTCCTGGCAGGCCCGCGGCCTCGAAGCTCGCCGCGATCTCCTCCATCTCGCCGATCCAGCGCCAGGCCTTGCGCGCCTGCGCGGTGACGACCTCGGAGCGCTTGGGCAGCTCGGGCTGCGAGCGTTTCCATTCCTCGAGCAGCGCCGCTTCGACCCCTTCGTGTGTCGCGAGCGCGCGGATCGCGGCGAGCAGCGCCGTCGCGCCTTTGGTCCAGGCTGCATAGCAGGCCTTCAGCGCGGAGGCCGCGCCGGCGGCGCCTTCGAGTGGAATCGCTTCGAGGTTGCTGCCCGCGAACACAGCCGCGACGTCCCTCGCGCGCCCGCCCGACAGATAGATGCGCGAACTCACTCCTGGAATCGGCGGGGGACCGATGATGCCGCCATCGACGAACGTCGCCTCGGCGGCTTCGACCACGCGGCCGATAGTGCGTACCGTCAAGGGCGAGATCGCGTTCGCGTCGATATAGACGCCGCTGAAGCCGTGGCCGGCAACCTCGCGGGCAAGCTCGAGGGCGCCGTGCGGCGGACACACGGACAGCACGATGTCGGCCACGCCGAGCGCGCGCTCGAGCGCGCCGAGATCTTCGAGCCCTGCGGCTTTGGCGCGGGAGCGCGTCGCCGCGCTGCGGCCGGCCGACGCCCACACGACCCGCAGGCCGAGTCCGCCGAGGCACGCGCCGATCGCGGAGCCCATTTCGCCGGGATGGAGCAGCGCGACCGTTTTCATCGCCATGGGATCGCCGCCCGAGTCAATGTCCCGGCGTGATGATCTGGATATGGTGGCGGCTCACGTTGAGAAAGGGCGCCTTCATGACCTTGCGGTCCCCGAGCTCCCAGACCTCGGCTTCGGTCACCGCGATGAAGTCCTTCGCCTCGACCATGTAGTCGGTCACCCGCGCGCCGGGCATCAGCTCGATGTAACCCTTGATGCGGTACGTTCCGGTCAGGATGGTAACCTTGGTCTTGTTGGGATCCGCCATAGTCTTGCTCCCGGGGTGGACGAGGGCGAGTTGAGCGCTTGGAGTTTAGCATGCGCGTCCCGCCGAGACGGGGCGCTATAATCCGCCGCCTGGGACTCGAGCAAGTTTGAAAAGTGAAAACCTACCGGTACAACGTCACTGTGCATTGGGGCGATACCGATCCCGCGAGGATCGTTTTCTACCCGAACTACTTCGAGTGGTTCGACCAGAGCACGCGCCTGTTTTTCGACTCCGTGGGCCTGGATTGGGATTCGCTCGGGAAAAAATACGGCATCATGGGGCTGCCGATCGTCGAGGCCAAGGCGCGCTTCCTCGCGCCCTGCAAGTTCCGCGACGAGATCGTGATCGAGTCCCATGTCGGCAAGTGGAACGACAAGACCTTCGAGGTCAGCCATGCCGTCGTAAACCGCGGCCTGCGCGCAGTCGAAGGCTACGAGATCCGCGTCTGGGCGCACCGTCACCCCGAAAAACCGGACCGCCTGAAGGCGATGTCGATACCGGCCGAGATCAAGGCGGCGTTCGAGTAGCGATGGCGAAGACGATCATCACTTCACCCGGCGCTCCGACGACTGGCTTCACCGACAAGGGCACGCCCTCGCCGCTCGCGCAGGCGATCCGTGCTGGAAATCTGCTTTTCGTGTCCGGTCAGGGACCGCTCGATCCGAAGACGCGCGAAGTGGTGGGCGCCGATATCCGCGAGCAGACGAAACAGACGCTCGCCAATCTTCGCAGCGTGCTTGCGGCTGCAGCATTGGATTTCTCTCACGTGGTCAACATGCGCGTCGTACTGAGGAACACCGAAGACTTCCCTGCGTTCAACGAGGCCTTCCGGGACTTTCTTCAGGGCGAAAAAGTCACGCGTACCTGTATCGGCGCGACGCCCCACCGCAAAGGCGTCAACGTCGAGATCGACTGCGTGGCGTCATTCGAATAGTTACTCCGCTTTGATGTTCGCGGCCTTCACGACCGGGCCGTACTTCGCGGTCTCGCGCCGGATCCACTCCGCCATCTGCGCCGAGGTGTTGCCGAGCGGTTCGACGCCCATGGCGTCGAGCGTCGCGCGGACCTCCGGCAGCTTCACGATGCGCACGACCTCGGCGTTGAGCTTTGATGCGACTTCGCCCGGCGTGCCCGCAGGCGCGAACACGCCGATCCACAGAACCATTTCGTAGCCGGGCACCGTCTCCGCCAATGCGGGGACTCCCGGCATCGAGGCTGAGCGCTTCGCCGAGGTCACGCCGAGCGCCTTCACTCTCCCCGCCTTGATCTGGGGCACGAGGGGCGGAGTATCGACGATCGTCATCTGCACGTCGCCGGCGATCACGGCGGTGATCGAGGCCGCGCTGCCCTTGTAGGGAATGTGGCGCACGTCGGTGCCCGTCATCTGCTTGAACATTTCGCTCGCGACCTGGAAAGCGGTCGAGCCCGAGCTGTAGTTCAGCTTTCCGGGATTGGCCCTGGCGTACGCGACCAGCTCCTGCACCGAATTCGCAGGCACCGACGGATGCACGACGAGCACGAGCGGAAAGGAGCCCACCATGCTGATGGCCACGAAATCCCTGAGCGAGTCGTACGGAAGCTTGGCATACAGCACCGGGTTGACCGACATGCCGCCCGTGGCGTTGACGAGCAGCGTGTAGCCGTCCGGCGCGCTTTTCGCGACGAACTCGGCGGCGATGATGGAATTCGCGCCGGGCTTGTTGTCGATCACCACCGGCTGGCCCCACGCCTCCTGCATCTTGGCCCCGACCATGCGCGCGATGATGTCGTTGCCGCCGCCGGGCGGAAAGCCGACGACGATGCGGATGGGCTTCGAAGGATAGCCCTGCGCAAGAGCGCCGGCGGCTGAGGCGCACAGCGCGACGATCGCCAGAAGTCTGTCGGGTCTCATGTCTCCTCCTTCGATTCAGCGGTCTTCGCGCTCGCCCGGGCCGCGTATTCAACGC
>DATHHZ010000511.1:0-2084 GCA_035316965.1 Burkholderiales bacterium
CCGCCGCCCCTGGTCTCCGTCACCTTCACATTACCTCCGTGCGCGCCGACGACCGCGCTTACGATGGAGAGCCCAAGTCCGGCGCCGCCACTGTCGCGGCTACGGCTCGGATCGGCACGGAAGAAGGGTTCAAAGATGCGCTCGAGCTCGTCTGGCTTGAGCCCTGGGCCATGGTCGACCACTGACATCCGCCCGACGCCGTCCACCGTCGAAACCGCGATCTCGATCGCGCTGTGTTGCGGTGTGTGGACCAGCGCGTTGCGGACCAGGTTCCCGAGGACCTGGCGCAGCCGCGTGTCGTCGCCTTCGACGACGACCGGCCCCGGAGAGGACACGGTGATCTCGCGGTGCGGCGCCACTGCGCGCGCGTCGGCGGCGGCGTCGCTCGCGATCGCCTGCAGGTCGACCGGCTTGCTTTCCAGAGGACGGCCCTGGTCGAGGCGGGCGATCAACAACATATCGTCCACAAGCACCGACATACGGACCGACTCCTCCTCGATTCGCCTGCGGGCCAGGTCCGCGTCCGCGGGGGAGTCATTGGCACCGCGGCGCAGCATCTCTGAATAGCCGCGAATCGACGTCAATGGAGTGCGCAGCTCATGCGAGGCGTCGGCGATGAATCGGCGCAGACGCTGGTTTGACTCGGTGCGCTCCGCGAACGCTGACTCGATCTGGCTCAACATCCCATTGAGCGCAAGCCCGAGCCGGCCGATCTCTGTCTTCGCCGTGGCGGGCTCGACGCGACGGCTCAGGTCGCCGGCTGCGATGTCGCGGGCGACCGTACCCATTTTCTGCAGTGGTCGCAGCCCGATGCGGATGATCAGCAGCGCGAGAAGTGCCGTCGCCACGACGACACCCAGTCCGATCAGCGTCTCGTTCACTAGAAGCGTCGCCAGCGTCGATTGAACGCTCGTCAAGGGAATCGCAAAGACCACCAGCTGACCACCGAAGGAGTTCTCAGGCCAATAGGTCATCCGGTATCGGGACACCCCGCCGGTGCCCTCCACAGTCAAGGGATTGGCGGGTACATCGAGGCCGGCGCTCGGCATCGACTTCGGAAGCAAGGGCGCGCCCGAGGGGGCGCCTCCGAGCTCAAAGCCGCAGGAAATTACCACTGAGCCGTCACGACCCAGAAGTTCGGTGATCGTTCCCGCAGGAAAGTCGTTCGCGGAGCCGGGTCCACGCCGCTGGCACTGGTTGCCTATGACGATGACGGCGGTATCGACCGTCGATCGTGCCTTGAGCTGGTCGTCGATCCGTCCGATGAGTGAGTTCTGAAGCGTGATGTACGTGACCACGTCAGAGACCAACAGTCCAACGACGACGAGCGATATGACTCCGATCAGCAGCCGCCCTCGGAGCGACAGCGTCATTTTCTAGGCGTTCTCAGGACGTAACCGACGCCGCGGACGGTCTGGATCAGGGGAGGATCGTGGCGGTCGACCTTGCGGCGAAGGTAGCTGACATACGTCTCGAGCACGCTGGCGTCGCCGCCGAAGTCGTAGTGCCACACGTGGTCCAGGATCTGGCTGCGCGTCAGCACGCGACCGGCGTTGATCAACAGGTAGCGCAGCAATCGGTACTCGGTGTTCGTCAGCTCCACGACGTGGCCGTGGCGGCGCACCTCATGAGCCTCGTCGTCCAGCTCGAGATCGGCGAGCGAGAGCTTGCCGTTCTCACTCTCATTGCCGTGTCGCCTCAGCACGACACGGACCCTCGCCATCAGCTCTTCGATGCTGAACGGCTTGGTCACGTAGTCGTCACCACCGATCGTCAGGCCGTGGACTTTGTCCTCAGTTGCGTCCTTTGCGGTCAGGAAGATGATCGGCACCTTGCTTCCGCTGCTGTTGAGCCGCCGCAGCACCTCGATGCCGTCGATGTCGGGCAGCATCACGTCGAGAATGACGAGCGCCGGCGAGAACTGGGTCACCGCCGTCAGCGCCCCGCGGCCGGTCGCGGCGGTTTTGACCGTGAACCCCTCATAGCGAAGAGCCATAGCGACGAGCTCTGTGATGTTGGGTTCGTCGTCGACGACGAGGACTCGGGGGCCGTCCTTGTTCATGCCGCAATCGTGATCGAGTTTC
>DATHHZ010000512.1:0-4161 GCA_035316965.1 Burkholderiales bacterium
GGACGGCGTGCGCATCAACGAGCCCTTCGGCGACACCGTGAACTGGGATCTGATCCCGACCTCGGCGATTTCGACGATCAACCTCATCCCGGGCTCCAATCCCCTGTTCGGTCTGAACACGCTGGGCGGCGCGCTGTCGATCCGCACCAAGAGCGGCGCGCAGTATCCGGGAACGGCGGCAACATTCTACGGGGGATCGTTCGGGCGGCGCTCGGTCGATGTGCAGCACGGCGGTACGAACGGCGAGTTCGATTATTTTGCGAGCGCGAGTGCATTTCGCGAGGACGGCTGGCGCGTGCAGTCGCCTTCCGACGTGCGCCAGTTTTTTTCCAAGCTCGGCTGGCAGGACGGGACGACCGACATCGATTTGAGCATCACCCACGCCGAGACCGATCTCACCGGCAACGGGCTGCTGCCGCAGAGCATGCTCCGAGCCGACCCGAGGCAGATCTATACGCTGAGCGACCATACTCGCAACCGGATGACGCTGCTCACGCTCAACGCCACCCGGTGGCTCACCGGCGATCTGCTTTGGTCGAGCACGGCGTATTACCGCGAGAGCGGAAAGAACACCATCAACGGCGACGTCAACGAGGTCAGCGATCCGCGCAACAACCTCGCCCCGGTCGTCCCATACGAGGACGGCGACCCCAACGCGTCCTCGGTCAATCGCACCCGCACCAGCCAGCGGGGTTACGGGTTTTCCACGCAGGCCGCTATCACGAGCGGGGAGCCGCCCGGACGAAGCAATCTTGTGATCGTGGGCGGCGGCTACGACCACAGCGCGAGCGACTTCCGCCAGAGCTACCAGCTCGGCGGTTTCAACGCCGACCGCAGCACGGCGCCCACCGGCGCGGAGACCGAGATCGTGAATCTCGACGGCGGAACCTCGACGGCAAGCCTGTTCGTCACGGATACTCATTCGCCCGGCCCGCATTGGCATTTCACCGGGAGCGCGCGCTACAACGTCACGCGGGTCCGCACGGTGGACGGGCTTTCGCCGCCTCTGCCCCCGCCAGCGGCGGGATTGGGGAACGATCTGACTTTCGTGAAACTGAATCCCGCGGTGGGCGCGTCGTATACGCCGCAGGGTGCGCCCGGCTTCTATGCCGGCTTCAGTCAGGGCAACCGCCCGCCTTCGCCGGTCGAATTGGGCTGCGCGGACCGAAACAGTCCCTGCCACCTGCCGAACGCCATGGCCTCCGATCCGCCGCTCAGGCAAGTCGTGGCGCGCACGCTCGAGGTCGGGGCGCGCGCGCGGACGGCCTCGGGACTGCGGTGGAATGCGGCCCTGTTTCGCACCACGAACTACGACGACATCCTGTTCGTGAGTTCCTCGGTGAGCTCCGGCTTCTTCACGAACTTCGGAAAGACGCGCAGGCAAGGTCTGGAGGCGGCTCTCGAGCGCTCGGAGGGGAAATTCTCCTGGGTGCTCAACTACAGCCTGATCGACGCGACCTACCAGTCGTCCGCCGTGCTGTTTTCCCAGGCGAACAGCACCGCCGATGCGAACGGCGACATCCAGGTTTCGCCCGGCAACCGCATACCCGGGATTCCGCGGCACCATCTGAATGCCGCCGCGAACTACGATCTGACGGACAGGATCACGGTGGGCGCCGGCGCAGTCGCGGTGTCCCGGCAGTTCGCGCGCGGCAACGACAACAATCAGCATCAGCCCGACGGAGTGAATTTCCTGGGCCCGGGCGAGATCGGCGGATACACGCTCTTCAACCTGAACCTGGACTACAAATTGGATCGGGGCCTGCAGGTCTTCGCGAAGGTGAGCAACGTCTTCGGCCGGCGCTACGCCACCGCCGGCGCGCTGCGGCAGAATTTTTTCCCCGGAGGCAACCTGGCGGCGCCGGGCGCCCAGGTCAACGAGACGTTCTACGCACCGGGCGCGCCGCGCGCGCTTTGGGTCGGGATACAGCTCGTGCCCGACGCCGCGGGAGGCAGGCAAAGCCCGGCGGCGCAGGCGGGCCGTGATTGACACTCCCTCGAAGCCCGGCTTATCGTTGCCGGCAACGATAGGAGGCAGTCGCCATGCCCTTTTCACGTAAATCCGCCCTTGCGATTCTTTTCTGCGCCCTGCTCTCGGCGACTGCGGCGCATGCACAGCGCGCCAAGCCGCAAGGATTTCCCGATGCGCCTGGAAAAGAAGTGCTCGTCGGAAAATGCTTTCAGTGCCACGCCCCGACGATGTGGCAGGACCATCGGCAGGACCGCCGCGGCTGGGAGAGCACGCTCTACCGCATGGTCGGGCGCGGCGCCCTGTGGACCGAAGACGAGGTGAGGACAATGGCCGACTACCTCGCGACAACGTACGGACAGCAGCCGGCCACATCGTCGAAATGATTCGGCGCAGGAACGGGAGGACATCATGAGAGAGCTGGTCGCACGATATCTGTCGCGCTCGATTTCACGGCGCGGTTTCCTGAAGGGCTTGACGACCGCCGGAATATCGCTCGCCTCGGCGGAATCCATCCTGGAATCGCTCGTCCCGGTCGCCCACGCCCAAGAGGCGCGGGGCATCGCTCCCGAGGCGATCAGAATGGTCGAGGGAACGGGGGCGGAATGTTTCGCCGAGCAGCTCATCGCTTCCGGCGTCAAATACGTGTTCGGGAACTCGGCGAGCGAGGACGCGCAGTTCTACGAAGCGCTGGTCGACCGGCCGCAGCTCAAATACATCCTGACGCCGCACGAAGGACCGGGTGCCGCGATGGCCGCGGGCTACGTGAAAGCCTCCGGCGAGCGGACCATCGTGATGCAGGCCGCGGTCGTGGGCCTCGTCAACGCCATGGGGCAGATGTTCAACGCGTTCAAGGAGCAGACGCCGCTCGTTTTCTACAGCTACCGCACCGACCAGACGCGACGCGCCGGGCGCGACGGCTTCGAGGAGGTGGCCAATCAGGAGCAGATCGTCCAGCCGATGACGAAGTACTCGTGGCTTGCGCGGCGCGCGGAAATGATTCCGGAGACCGTCCGGCGCGGGTTCAAGGCGGCGTGGACGCCGCCTTACGGGCCGACTTACGTTTCCTGGCATTCGGATCTGAACGACGAGAAGACTTACGCCGAGATCATCACCCAGGACAAGGTCGACCCGCGCATGCGCGTGCGCCCCAATCCCGCCGAAGTCGAGCGCGCCGCAAAGCTCCTCGTCGAGGCGAAGATGCCCCTCATGATCGTCGGCGACGAGGTCTACGGCGCCAAGGCCGTGTCCAAGGCGGTGGAGCTCGCCGAGCTGCTCGGCATGCCGGTGACGCAGGTGCGGCAGATCTACGCGAACTTCCCCGAGTCGCATCCGTTGTGGGTCGGCGGCCCGCCCGCGGCGCGCATCGCGTCGCTCGATTTCCCGAAAAATCCGGACGTCGTCATCAACGTCGGGAACAAATTGCAGCACAACAGCCCGCAACCCATCGTGGCGCGCGAAGCGAAATTCATCGACATGCGCAACGACAGCGGGAGCATGGGCAACGTGATGAACACGGAGGTGCCGCTGGTCGCCGATGTCGCCTACGGCCTGGACGACCTCAAGTTCGCGGTCGAAGGAATCATGACCTCCGCGATGTACAGGAAGGCGCGGGAGCGCGCGCAGGAAGTGCGCCGTTTCAGCGAGAAGGCGAAAGCGCTGCGCGCCTTGGTGTCGAAGAACCCCGAGTGGGACCGCAGCCCGATGCTCGCCGACCGCGTGACCTGGGAGGTCGCACAGTTTGCCGACAAGGACGCCATCATTGTCCACGAGGCGGGTTCGGTGGTGCTGCACGGTTTCGATTTCAACCCGCTCGGCGGCCGCGAGCTCTTTTTCTATTACGGCGCGCACCTCGGCTCGGGAGTGGGCACCGCGGCGGGCGTGAAGCTCGCCCGCCCGAACCAGCAGGTGATCTGCCTCGTCGGCGACGGATCGTTCGTCTTCGGGCCGACCGCGCTGTGGAACATGGCGCGCCTGGAGCTGCCGGTCATCACCGTCGTCTACAACAACCACGCCTACGGCGGCCCGCACAGCCGCGTGATCGAAAAGACAGCCGGAGGCAAGATGGTGCAGAGGCGGCAATTCGTGCACGACTATCTCGGCAGCCCGGACATGAACATGGCGCAGATCGCCAAGGGGTTCGGCGTGGACGGGGAAATCGCCGAGTCGCCCGAGCAGCTCAGAGCGGCCCT
>DATHHZ010000513.1:0-6520 GCA_035316965.1 Burkholderiales bacterium
CTGCGATGCATAGTTGAACTTGTCCGGGTTCGCGAGCACCAGCGCGACGAACTCCTGCAGCGTGTTCGCCGGGACTTTTGCCGCGTTGACGAGCAGCACGCTCGGGATCGCCGCCATCACCGTCACCGGCACGAATTGAGCGGGGTCGTAGGGGAGCTTTGGGTACAGGCTGGGATTGATCACCAGCGGGGCAGGGGGCGTCGCGAGCAGCGTGTAGCCGTCGGGCTCGGCGCGCGCCACGGCCTCCGTGCCGATGCTTCCGGAAGCCCCGACCCGATTTTCCACGACGACGGGCTGCCCCCAGCGCGCCGCGAGCCTCTCGCCTACGATGCGCGGCAGCGCATCGGCTGCCCCACCGGCGGGAAATGGGACGATGACGCGGATCGGGCGGCTCGGATATCCGGGCGCGGGATCCTGCGCCCACGCGGAAGCGGCAACGAGCAAGTTCGCGAGCCACGCGCACCGCCATGAGTTCATGCGTCCTCCGCCGCCAAATCGCTCCGACCGCCATGATAGGATACTTTCCACAAAGATCTCACAGGAGGAGGTGCACGATGTCCGCTTCAGAAAACAACAGCGCTCCTGGCCTGCCCTGCGGCTGCTGCTCGCCGCGGCGCGGATTCTTGAGCAAGCTCGCAGCGTTGGGTGCCGCCGCCGTTCTTCCCGGCGAGCTCCTGGCGCAGGAGACGAAGAAATCCGCAGCGCGTGGCAAACCGTACCGTATCGACGTTCACCACCATCTCATTTATCCCGGCTATCTCGATGAAATCGCCGGCAGCCGCGCGGGCTCGCCGGTGAAGTGGTCGCCGGCCATGTCGATCGAGGAGATGGACAAGAGCGGCATTGCCTTGTCGATGATGTCGCTCGTGCAGCCGAGCGCCTCCGCAGGTGACTTGGAAAAGCGCCGCAAGATCGCGCGCCAGAGCAACGACTATGCGGCGCAGCTCGTGCGCGACCACCCGGGTCGCTTCGGCAACTTCGCCACGCTGCCGTTGCCCGATGTCGAAGGGAGCCTGAAGGAAATCGAGTACGCACTCGATTCGCTCAAGGCCGAAGGCTTGGGCCTCATGACGAGCTACCAGGACAAATACCTCGGCGACGCCGCCTTCGCGCCGGTGTGGGAAGAGCTCAATCGCCGCAAGGCGGTGATCTACACCCATCCGCTCTCACCCGATTGCTGCAGGAACATCAAGAGCGACGTGCCGCCCTCGGCGATCGAGTACGCGACCGATACTACCCGAACCATCGCGAGCCTCGCGTTCAGCGGCACCGCGGCGCGCTATCCGGATATCCGCTGGATCTTTTCCCACAGCGGCGGCACCGCGCCGTTTCTCATCAGCCGTTTCACGCGCCTGGAAGCCGAAATGAAGGAAAAGGCGGCGCAGCGCATGCCCAAGGGCGTCATGTACGAGCTGAAGAAGTTCTACTACGACACGGCCCAGGGTAACCACGCGGGCGCGCTTGCGGCGCTGATGAAGATCGTCACGCCTTCGCAAGTGCTCTTCGGCACCGACTTTCCGTTCCGCGACGGCGCCGAGGAGATCGGAGGCCTCGCGGCATATCGCTTCGCGCCAAACGATCTGCGCGCGATCGAGCGAGAAAATGCTCTCAGGTTGTTGCCGCGGCTAAGCGCCTAGACCGGGCTATTCTCCGTAGCCGGAGTTCTTGAGAAACTCGGCCCGCTCCTCCGGGTCGGCGAGGTTTTCCGCGAGCCGCTGATAGAACGCCTTCAGGTCGCGCGCCTGCGCGACGGCCTTCTTCGCCATCACCCTGGCGATCGGGCCTACATAGGGTGCGAGCCGCCCGGCCGCCTTATCGACCTCTCCGGGATCGATCGGCCTGTTCGAAAGATCGGGAGAGGACTGGTCCGGCGCCGCTTCGGATTGCGCGATCGCGAAAACCTTCTCGAGCGCCGTCGCAGCGAACGCCTTTGCGTCCCGCTCTGACCGAACGCTCTCGGCGAGAAGGCGCACGAGGGTAGGGCCGTCGGTGGTGGTCTTCGCCGATCTCCTGACGAGCACTCTCGCCATCGGGCCGACATAGGGCGCGAGCAGCTCCTCGAGTTCACGCAGGGGCTCGGCCGCCCATCCCAGGGGCGGGAAAGTCGTGTCCCGCCGGTCCTGATGAATGATCGTAGGGAGGAGGGTCACCTCCGTCGGCGCGGATTCGCCGCCGCGGCTTTCGAAGCCCTTGGCGAGGGCCTCCGCGAATTCGCGGGCGCTGGCGTAGCGATCTTCGGCTTTCTTCGCGAGAGCCTTGGCGAGGATCGCGTCGAAAACCCCGGGAACGCCCTGAGGGTTGATTTCCGAGGGATTGCGGTGGGGTTCGTGGCAGATCTTGTACCCGACGGTCTCGGTCGGGCCTTCGAACGGCTTCACGCCGGTCAGCAACTCATAGAGGACGACGCCGCAGGAAAAGACGTCGCTGCGCCGGTCCACCTGCTGCCCGGCGTACTGCTCTGGTGACATGTACGCCGGGGTGCCCATGATGGACCCGACCTGGGTGAGGTTGGAGCGGTCGATCCGGGCAATTCCGAAGTCCGCGACTTTGAGGCGGCCGTCCGGCGTCATGATGATGTTCTGGGGCTTGATATCGCGGTGGACCACGCCATGTTCGTGGGCGTAGTGGAGGGCGTCCAGCAACCGGCTCATGATGCTCATCACGTCCTGCAGGCCGAAGCGCTCCTGGCGGGCGAGAAAGTCCCGCAGCCCGCGACCCTGCACGTACTCCATCGCGATATAGGCGAGCTGCTTGTTCTCGCCGTAGTCGTAGATGCTGACGATCGCCGGATGGTTGAGGCGGCCCGAGGCGAGCGCCTCGTTCTTGAACCTCGCGATGATCTGTACCGCGAGCTTTTCGTCGACCAGCTCCTTGCGCACGGTCTTGAGCGCGACAGAGCGCTCGAGCACGGGGTCGTATCCCTTATAGACGATCCCCATCGCCCCCTTGCCGATGACTTCGACGACTTTGTACTTGCCGAGTTGCTTGAGATCTGCCACTAGTCTCCGGGACCGCTGTTATCGCGGCCTTCACTCCCCGAGCATCTTCATCGCTTGCACCAGGCTCGTTCTCATGCGGTTGAACGATCCGGCGAGAATCGCGATCTCGTCCTTGCCCTTGCTCGTGAATTCCGGGGCCTCGAGATTACCGAGACTTACCTCGTCGGCGATGCGCGACAGCCGGGTGACGGGTCGGATCACGATGGCGTGAAGCATCAGGTTAAGGGCGACGAAGATGAAGGCGAAGACCCCGGTGAGCGAGATCATGAAAACCTTGAAGGTGTCGTTGGCGCGCTTGATGGGCAAGGTCATGGGGACGGACACGATCTGTGCGCCGACCACCTCGTTCAGCTTCCAGCCGAAGCCGTTCGCCGGACCGTAGAGCTCGATCATGGTCTTCGGAGCCGCGTCCACGGTGCTGTGGCAGTACAGGCAGGCGGCGTCCTTGATCTGCAGGGGTCGGGCCATGTACAGGGCTCTGCCGGTCGGCGTATCGCGCTCGCCGATGATCTCGGCGCGGTCCGGCGCCTGGCGGAACTGGTTCACGACGTCGGTTTCCCAATCGGTGGCGCGGTTGCGGGGATTGGTCGGATTGAGCGTCGCTTCCTTGTAGTCGTAATCGGTGAATTTCTTGCGCAGGTCGCTGAACTGCTCTTGGGCGGCGAAAGCGGGAACCGACTGCGGCAGGAACTGGTACTTCATCTGCGTCTCGAGCAGCGGGCGCACCTGCTTGGAGGTGTAGCCGCGCGTCGCGAGTGCCGATTCCATCATGATGCGGGCGTGCTGGAGGACCTCGTCGCGCGCGTTCTGCCGCAGCAGGTCGAGCGATACATAGGCGGCGATGGCCAGGCCGACCAGGAAAATTGCGAGAAACACGATGTTGAACTTGACGATCAGTCTCACGACTGTTTCCTCCTATCGTTGCGTGCCGGATTACCCGCTCTTCGGGCTGTTCGAGTCCTTCGGAGCGTACTTTTCCGGGAACAGCACCTTGTCCCATTCCGGGTGTTCCCGGAGATTTTCGATCAGCTTGCGGCGAAACTCGGAATCCTTGGATCGAACTTCAAACCGTCTCACGAAATTTCTCTTGATCGAGGGGCCCGCCTTAAGCCAGGCCTCGACCTCGGCGTATTTCACTTCGTGTTCGCGCTTGGGCTCCGACCTCCTGTTCTTGAACCGGTCGAGCAACACCGGCAGGTCGTCCCGAAATTGCCGCGGCATGTTTTTTACGAACTCCGCCGAGGGGCGCGAGCCGAGGGTTGCCGTCTGCTCGCCCCTGCGGACGATGAACTCGCCTCCCTTGGCGTCGCGCGCGATTCTCTGCACGTTTTTCCTGCCGGTTTCGGAAAATCTCACGGCTCCGGATTCGACGTATATGTCGGTGGAACCGTCGCCCGCGTTCAGAACCGCGGTCGCTTCCCCGGCGTCGATCTCGACGCGCGGCGTGACGTAGCGATACTGTGTGCCCTTGCTGGATTTTTTCTGGGTGAACTTTGCCCAGCCGGACAGCACCGCGATCTCCGACTGGCCGCGCGCTCCCGAAGCGATGCTCGTCAGCATAGCGCGTGCGCCCTGGCTGAGATTGAGGATCGCGCCGTCCTGAAACTCAATTTGCGCTTGCCCTTTGGGGTCGATCGACAATATGTCTCCATCTCCCAGCCTCACGCCTTGGGTGGCGGTGTAGAGCGTCGCGCCCCGTATCAGCTCAACGCTCCCTTCGGCTAGCGTCAGGGTGCCCGCAGTTTGAGCAAAAGCGGAGGCACAGGCGGCCAATAGGGTCGCTACAAACTGGAAACAAGGTCCCAGCACCCCCCGGCCGCATCCGCGCATGTCCCCCCCGACTTCGCTTCCGTAGCTTCTGGAGGGCATTCTAGAGCAGACGGTAACGAGCACTCAAGTGCGACCGAGGCTGGGCAGCAGACTATCTTGCTGGCCTTTTAGCTTATACTTTGCGCGGCCGCCAGAATGGCTCGCACCTGTTCGATGGAAAAGAAGCCCGTAAATCTCGCCGTTCTGTTCGCCGACATCACCGGAAGCACGCGCCTGTACGAGAAACTCGGCAACGCACGAGCGCTCGAGTGCGTCGGACTGTGCCTCAATATCATGCGCGAATCGGCGCTCGGCTGCGGGGGGCGGGTGGTCCAGACGATCGGCGACGAGGTCTTGTGCGTGTTTCCGACGGCCTCGGCAGCGACCCAGGCCGCCGCCGAGATGCAGTCGCGGGTGGAGATGCAGGAACCCGTATCCGGGCAGCGCCTTCAGATCCACATCGGGCTGCAATTCGGTCCCGTACTGGAGGAGGGGCAGGACGTTTTCGGCGACTGCGTCAACGTCGCGGCCCGAATGGTGAAGATGGCCAAGCCCTCTCAGATCATCGCCGGCGGCGAGTGCGTGGAAGCATTGAGCAAGCCGATGAAAGATCAGACCCGCGCCATCGACAAGCTTCCCGTCAAGGGGCGGGAGCAGGAGGTCGATGTCTACGAGGTTCTATGGCGGCAAGGCGAGGAATTGACCTACATGGCGAGCCGGGCGCCCGGCCCGCCAAAACAGCCTCTGGCGCGGCTGTGCCTGAGGCACGGCGGGAAGGAAATGATCCTGGGCCCGGGGCGCGAGCTAATAAGGCTTGGCCGGGAGAACTCCTGCGATATCGTCATAGCGGACCGCAAGGCCTCTCGCGAGCATGCGCGCATTGAGCGCCGCCGCGACAAATTCGTTCTGGTCGATGTCAGTTCCAACGGCACTTTCGTCACGTTTCACGGCCAGCCTGAAATGGCCGTGAAGCGCGAGGAGGTCGTGCTTCAGGGCCGGGGATCGATCAGCTTCGGGCATCCTTACAGCGTCGATCCGACCGAAGTGGCGGCGTTCGAAATTGAAACCCCGACCTGAGCGGAGGGTAGCCTGCCCGTTCCCGGAGGGCGCCCCTCCGAGGGTCCCTACTGGGTGCGGTGCACGAACAGCCTGCTCAACAGGCCCTCGGCGGACCGGAGTTTCTTGGCGGCGCGGCAGATGAGGTCTGCGACGGAGTCCGCGTCGCGCATGTGTTCCTTGGCGATCCGCCGGTCGCTTTTGCTCACCTGGATGCTCTCGAGGCGCTGATCCATGCTGGAGTGCGAGTCGGTGTTCTTGATCATGTCTGTGCTCCTTGTCCCGTCGCGTTTCCGGTTTACCCGGCCCGTGCAAAACCTTCCTGCACGGTAACCAGCTTAGGTTTCGGGAGAGACAAGCACAGTGAAGCCTTCCACCGCTTTACTGTGGAATATGCACATTCGGCAGGGAAAGCGCACCCGGTCGGGGGCGCCGAAGCAGGTCACGCCGCGCGGCGGTATTCGTGCGAGCCCTCGAGCGCGCGGGCGAGATCGATCAGGCTCGCGACGTTGTGCACCGGCAGGAATTCGTCCACGTGCGGCAGCATCGCGCGCACGCCCGCCTGCCGCGCTTCGAACCCCGGGTAGCGCAGCAACGGATTCAGCCAGATGAGCTTTCTGCACGATTTGTGCAGGCGCTCCATCTCCCTCGCGAGT
>DATHHZ010000514.1:0-2136 GCA_035316965.1 Burkholderiales bacterium
TCAGGATCACGCGGTCGACGATGTAGCCGATCGCGCGGGACAGGAATATTACAAACGTGTTCACCACGCCCTGGATGAGCGTGAGCGTGACCATGTCGCCGTTGGCGATATGGGAGATCTCGTGGCCGATCACGGCCTCGACTTCCTCGCGGCTCATCGATTCGAGCAGCCCGGTCGAGACGGCGACCAGGGCCGAATTCTTGAACGCGCCCGTCGCAAAAGCGTTCGGCGCGCCTTCGTACACCGCGACGTCCGGCATGCCGATGTTCGCCTTGTCGGCCAGGCGCTTCACGGTGTCCACCAGCCAGCGCTCGTGCGCGCCCTCGGGCGACTTTATGATGTGCGCCCCCGTGGACCACAGCGCAATTTGCTTGGAAATAAGGAGCGATATGAATGAGCCGCCAAAACCCATCAACAGAGAAAACCAGAGCAGCGATTCGAGATCGAGGCCGTTCTGCGTGAGGAACCGGTCGACACCGAGCACGCTCGCGATCACCGACAGCAGCAGTACCACGGCCAAGTTGGTGGCGAGGAAGAGAACGATGCGTTTCATGGGTTCAGTCTCCGCGTGTGAGAAGTCAGGGGCAAGGTGGGGTCGGAGCTCGGGGATTTCAAGCGTGCGCGGACGGGATCAGGCCCGCGATTGTATCCCTTCCGTGAGCTGCGGGTCGTTCCCCAAAAACAAAAAGGCGGGAGGTCCCGCCTTTCTGGTCCTGCGCGGCCCGTGGGCCGGTGCGGCTTCAGCTCTTGGATTCGGCCTTCTTGCTTTTGGCCTTGGCCTTTTTCTTGCCTTCCGACTTGGCGGTCTTCTTGCTCTGCGCCTTGGCGGGAGTCGTCGCGGATGGCGTCGCCGGATTGGCGGGCGTCTGCGCCGCGACGTTGAGAGTCGTGCCGGCGAATGCGGCGAGCATCAGGACTGCGATCAGCTTTTTCATTTGGAACCTCGCTAAGAGTTGATGTCCATTGCTGCGGACACGTACCCGATAAACGCGAGCGCGCCGCCCGCGTTGACCCTATGCCCCGATTGATTTGCGAGTGTCGCCCACGGGCGACAGCTTTTGCACTCCCGTACAATTCGTAACAAATGCCTCCGGAAAAAATCACGCTCGGCTTCATCGGCGCGGGCCGCGTCGGTACGGGGCTCGCGTTGGGATTCGCGCGGGCCGGCGTCGAAGTCCTCGCCGTCGCGAGCCGGAGCCTCGCTTCCGCGCAAGCGCTCGCGAAGCGCGTTCCGGGCGCGCGCGTCTGCGCGCCGCAGGAAGTCGCTGACCATGTTGATGTCGTCTTTCTCACCGTGCCCGACGATGCGATCCAGGCGGTCGCATCGAGTGTCACGTGGCGCGCGGGCTCGGCCTGCGTGCACTGCAGCGGCGCCGCGGAACTCGACGAGCTGAGAAAGGCCGTTGCCGACGGCGCGCTGGCGGGAGGTTTTCATCCGCTGCACATGTTCGGCGAAGTGGGAGAGTCTGCCGGCACGCTCGCGGGCTGCGCGATCGCGCTCGCCGGTCCCGATACGCTCGTGGAAAAGCTCGAGCGACTCGTACGCGTCCTGGACGCAAAGCCGCTGCGCCTGCCCGAAGGCGGACGTGCGCTGTATCACGCCGCGGCCAATTTCTCCGGCGCTTTCGTGATCGCGCTCATCCAGGAAACGATCGCGCTGTGGGGCAAGCTCGGCATCGCGGAGGCCGACGCGCTCGCCGCGCTCCTGCCCCTCTTGCGCGGCACTGCGGACAACGTGGAGAAACTGGGCGCGGTGGGCGGCCTGGGAAGCGCTATCGCGCGCGGCGACGCCAGCACAATCCGCAGACACCTCGACGTTCTCGCAAAGGAAGCGCCCGATTCGCTCGAGCTCTATCGCATCCTGAGCCTGCGCACCATTCCGCTCGCGCTCGCCAAGGGCACGCTGAAGCCCGAGGCGGCGAAAGAGATCGCGGCGCTCCTGGTTTCGCGCAGGGACGACCACGGCAAGAAATGAAAGCGAAGCCGTCCTTGAGAAATCAATTCTGAAAAGCGTAGACTAGTGACCGGAATGCTAAGGGTCTACGGGGATCTACAGTCAGGGAACTGCTACAAGGTCAAGTTGCTGCTGACCCAGCTGGGGCAGCCGCACGAGTGGGTGCACGTCGACATTCTCGA
>DATHHZ010000515.1:0-5496 GCA_035316965.1 Burkholderiales bacterium
TCTCGGGCGGCATGGCCCTCTTCATGCTGGGAGACGTTTTCTTCAGATGGGTGATGGGTATGCGGCCATCGCCGTGCGCTCCCTTGGCACCGCTACTGCGTTGGTGCTGGGATTTTTCGGGACGCTTTGGGGAGCGCAAGCCGCGCTCGCGGCGATTGCGGCGCTCGCGATCGCCGTCCTCTTGATCGAGCGCCGGCTGGAATCCCGCAAGACCTGAGGTCCGCGTTTGGCGCGACCTCTTCTAGCCTTCTTGCAGGATACATATAACATATATATCATACCGGGATGCGGTTCCGGTACGACCCTGCCAAAGCCGCCGCGAATTTCAGGAAACACGGTGTCTCCTTCGCCGATGCGGAAGGTGTTTTCCAGGACCCGCTCGCCGTGACCCAGGAAGACCCGGACGCGGAGGGTGAACGGCGCTTTATCGCGGTCGGGTTGGGGAGTGCGGGCGAACTACTGGTCGTGGTCTATGCGATGCGCGACAACGAAGTGCGCCTGATCTCCGCCCGCCGCGCAACGCGAAAGGAACGGAAAACCTATGAGAGCTGAATACGATTTTTCAAAAGGCAAGCGCGGTGCCGTCATCCCGCAAAAGGGCAAGACGCGGATTTCCATTTTCATCGACAACGCCGTTCTCGACGAATTTCGGGCGCGCGCAGAGAAGGCCGGCACCGGCTATCAAACGATGATGAACGAGGCGTTGCGGAGTTATCTGTCCGAGACCGATCAAGTGGTCACCGAAAAAGTATTGCGCCAGGTGCTGCGGCAGGAGATGCCGGAATACCTGAAGGGTCTGACGGAACCTTCCAGTGGACGCGCCAAGGCGCGCCGCTGAACGAAGCGTTACCCCCGGGATGGCGGGTGCGCCCTGCCAGCGGCGCCCTACTTCGCCGGCGTGCTGGGCGGCTGGCCTTTTTCGAGGATGACGGTGACCAGCAGCCTGCTCGGTCCGGGAGCGATGTTCTTGCCCGCGTGCACGGGCCCGCCCTCGACGAGGAAGCTGTCGCCGGCGCGGTGCGTCGCCCTGGGCTTGCCGGCGACATCGAGCTCGAACGCGCCTTCCAGCACGTAGCCGATCAACTCCCCCGGATGCGTGTGCGGCACTTCCGCCGCGCCTTGCGCGAACTCCACGATCTGCATCGTCGCCTCGCGCCCGGTCGCGCCCACGTCCGACTTCTGCAGCACCGTGCGCTTGGGCCGCTGCTCGGCCTGCTGCGCCTGCGCGGCGTGGACGAATAGCGATGCGGCGATGAAGGCAGTGGCGATAGTCGTTTTCATAAAGATCGACTTCTCAGTCGTCGTCATCGTGGTCCCTGTGGTCGTGGTCGTGGTCGTGGTCGTGGTCGTGGTCGTGCCCGTGACCGTGCTCGTCTTCGCGGCATGCTCGCAGCGGCTCGACGGCCGGCAGCACGCCCCCTTCCGGCGGCAGCACACCGCGGGTGATGCCGGCCTGCATCAGCCGCGCCTCTTCGGTCCCGGCGTCTTCGCACAGCAGCAGGCGGTCCGAAACCATCTGTTCGAGGGCGCTCCTCAGCTTGCCGTGGTAACCGGCGAAAGTGGGGTAGCGGGCCGCGACCGACCGACGCGGATCGCTGCCGCGATCGGCCTCGGTCTTCGCGAACGGAATGAACTGCCCCGCGGCCTCGCAGCCGTCGCTCGCCTGTGCTCCCCGCCGCAGCGCCCAGCCCGTGTAGGTGGCCAGAGGCACGGTCACGTCGGGCAGCCGCACCCCCGCGATGTCGTTGCCGTCGCCGTCGGTCCTCGGAATGAAGCTTGGATAGATCGGTCCGTTGCGCGTATCGTCCTGGTACGAAGGCATCGTGAACGGGAATACCGGCGGATTATTCGTCGCGATGCCGGTCTCGTAGAAGTTCAGCCCATAGTCGAAGTGGTAGCGCGTGGTCTTGAGGCCCGTGTAGGTGACTAGCGGCCCCGGGGTGTCCGCGAAGGGGCTCGGAATGTTCGGGAAACCCATCCCCGACTGAGGCAGCGGCGGCACCAGCGTGCCGTCGCGCAGCTTCGGCACCCGGCTGCGCGGCGGGTCGCGGTCTTCCGTCGCCCACTCGTCAAGGGCGATGAACAACGCGCGCTGCACCGGCGCCGAATTCAGCGGATTGTCGGACTGCTGGCAGAGCCCCCTGGCTGGGGGAGTGCCGGGGACGGGGGGGCCGCCGGGGATGACGGCGGGAGTGGCGGCGGTGCCGTGCCGCATGCTCGACATGAAGTAATTGCGGGTGAACTTCGAGTCCGGGAGGTCCTTGGTGCCGTCCGGAGTCGTGTGCAGCAGCGACGCGGACTTGACCCAGTACTCGTTGGCCGAGTAGATCTCCATGCCGAGCGGACAGGTTTTGGTCTTCTCGCAGCTTGCATACCGGCTGTCGGTCTCGCGGGTGATCGGATCGTGCGTCGTCACGTTCGCGAACGGGAACCGGCCTTCGATGAAGAGATGGTTCTGGCGGTTGCGCTCGGTGCGCCCGGACTGCGAGAAGCGGTAGTTCATGTTGATGCCGTTGCCCGCGGCGATCCACTGCATGTGGCCGTCGAAGGCCTTCTTGCCGCTTTCGGTCTCGTTGAACCCGAGGTGCCGGAAGTCGTTGAGCAGGCGCCCGGGCTGCGACGAGATCTCGGTGTAGACGCGCTTGATGTGCCGGGCCAGCGGATTGGCGTTGTTGTTGTCGTCGCGCCTTTCGTAGCGCAGGAACTCCATCCAGTCGCGCACGGCGGCGAAGCCCAGCCCGTTGACCTTGTGGTCTTTCGCGGTGTACGCGAACTCGTAGATGTCGTTCGCGACGAAGCTCCCGGCAGCGAGGCTGATGGCCGTTCCCGCCGCGTTGTAGTTCCAGCCGGATGCAGGGATGACCTGCGGCGGGTCGTTGAGATGAACGCGATGGGTCAGCGTCGCCCGGGTCTTGTCCAGCGTCGCCGCCGGGTAGCTCAGCGCGACCGACGCAGCCGGCGCACCCACCACGATGTATTCGTAGGAGGGGCCGGTGATCGACGAGCCGTCGGCATTCTTCGCGACCGGGAAGCTGGCCGTCGAGTTGAAGGCGGGGTTGTCGAGACTGTCTATGTCCTCCCACCCGCTCCACGCGATGGTGTAGCCGCGCGGCATGAGGAACGAGTTGGCCAGCACGGTCGGATTCGTGATCGCCGAGCCCGGGTCGTCGCCGTTGCCGCCCGGGTCGACCGTCACGCGGCCGAGCGCCGCCCAGGTCTTGCCGCCGCGGTTGGGCGGCTCGTACATCATCTTGCGCGCGCCCTTGGAAAGATCGATCGGCTTCAGGATGTAGAAGTTGAAGGCGTATTCCACGTTGCCGCGCGCGTTGCGAGGGGCGAACTCGATGTCCACGATGACCCGGTTCTGCCGGTCGTGCGGGTTGACCTCGCCGAACGCCTTGCCGACGATCTTCTCGTACTGGCCGACATTCGGCCACGAGAATCCGCCGAAGGTAGGGGATTGCGACCGCGCGGCGTCGATCTCGATCCGGGTGATGCGCGCGTCTGCAGGCGATGCGCTGAACAACGCGGCGAGCGATGCGACGAAGGCGATTCCGAACGAGCGAATGCTGCGAGACCTTGCGAAGAAATGGATCATCGATGACTCCTCACGGTTGTTCTTATGGCCGCAACGGCAGCGGGAATGCTGAACCGATGCTACGCCGGCGGTTTAGCAGGGTCAACGGATTTCACGGCGACGCGCGCACACGAAGCGGCGGCTAGAGCCGTTTCCCGATCGCCGTTATTTCGCGCTGGATCAGCGCGGCTTGTCGCCCGCGAGGGTGATGCGATGCATCACCCGCCGATGCCCGTGATAGTCGTTCAAGGGGTTGTGCTGCGTGCAGCGGTTGTCCCAGAACGCGAGCGAGCCGACGCGCCAGCGGAACCGGCAGGTGAGCTCGGGCCGCACCTGGTGCCGGTACAGGAACTCCAGCAGCGGCGCGCTTTCTTCCTCGGTCATGCCCTTGAAGCGCACGGTGTGGCCGACGTTCACGTAGAGCGCCTTGCGCCCGGTTTCCGGATGGGTGCGAACGACAGGGTGCTCGGCGAGGAACTGCCTGGTCTCGTGGCCCTGTTCCTTCATGCGGTCCTCACGCGTACGCGTGGCATCGGCTTTGGTTGAAGCGTTGATGGCCACCAGCCCATCGAGCAGCTTGCGCATGCCCTCGGACAGAGCCTCGTAGGCCGCGTACTGATTGGCGAACTCGGTGTCCCCGCCGTAAGGCGGTACCTCGCGCGCGAGCAGCATCGAGCCCATCGGCGGATTCTCGAGGTAGGCGGTGTCGGAATGCCACAAGCCGCCGAAGTTCTGCCGCTCGTGCTCGAGCTTTTTCACTTCGATGACCTCCGGGAATCCGGCTATGCCTTTGACGAGCGGGTATTCGATCGGCTTGCCCATGCGCCGTGCAAAAGCCATGAACTGGGCGGGGGTGAGCGGCTGGTCGTGAAAGAACACCACCAAGTGCTCGAGGAAGGCGCGCCGGACCGCCGCGACGGTCTCGTCTGCGAGGTCCTTCGCGAGATCCACCCCGAGGATCTCGGCGCCAAGCGCGCCGGAAATGCGCCTGACCTCCACGTCTATTGCTCGATCTTGATGTTCTGGCTCTTGATGATGGAACCGTAGCGCTCCTGTTGGTCGCGCATGAACGCCGCCATCTCATCGGGTGTGTTCGAAACGGCGTCCAGGCCGAGCGACACATAGCGCTCCTTCAGCTCCGGCATGACCTTCTGGATCTCGCCCGAGAGGCGCACCAGGATCTCGCGCGACGTCCCGGACGGCGCGGTGTAGCCGATCCAGGCGCCGATGTCGTACCCCGGGAGGTCGGCCGCTTCCGCGATCGTCGGGACGTCCGGCATGCCGACGGTACGCCGCGCGAACGAGGTGCCGAAGGTTTTCAGGCGGCCGCCCTTGATGTGTCCGATGGTCCCAGCCACAGTCTCGATGGTGTAGGTGATCTGGCCGCCCACGATGTCGGTGAGCGCCGGTGCGCTGCCCTTGTAGGGCACGTGGCGCGCCTTGACCTGCGCCATCGAGTTGAACAGCTCCGTGATCAGGTGCGCCGACGCGCCGGTGCCCGAGGACGAGAAGGTGTACTTGTCCGGATTCGCGCGCAGGTGCGCGATAAACTCCTTCGCGTTCGTCGCCGGGAACGACGGGTGCGTGACGAGCGCGAACGGCACCAGCGCGACCAGGCTGATCGGGGCAAAGTCCCTGTTGGGGTCGTACGGCGTCTTCTGCAGATGCGGCATGATCGACACCGGCCCGCTCGACGCCGCGAGCAGGGTATAGCCATCGGGCGCGCTCTTCACGGCTACGTCGGTGCCGATCGAGCCGCCGGCGCCGGCACGGTTGTCGATGATGAACGCCTGCCCGAGCGCCTGTGCCAGCTTCTCGGCTACCACGCGCGCGGCGATGTCGGTGGCCTGCCCCGGCGGCCAGGGCACGATGACTCTCACGGGCCGGTTCGGGTAGCCTTGCGCGAGCGCGACCGTGGA
>DATHHZ010000516.1:0-4043 GCA_035316965.1 Burkholderiales bacterium
GACCGGGCTGCTCGAATCGATGAGCCGCGATGAAGTCGAGGCGGTGCTCGGGCATGAGATCACCCACGTTTCCAACGGCGACATGGTGACCCTCACCCTCATCCAGGGCGTGCTCAATACCTTCGTGTTTTTCCTGTCGCGCGTCGTGGGCTTCATCGTGGACAAGGCCGTGTTCCGCACCGAGCGCGGCATCGGACCGGGCTTCTACATCACGGTAATCGTCAGTCAGATCGTGTTCGGGATACTCGCCTCGATAATCGTCATGTGGTTTTCGCGCCAGCGCGAGTTCCGCGCCGACGCGGGCTCGGCGCGGCTTCTCGGCACGCCGCAGCCGATGATAGGCGCGCTCATGCGCCTGGGCGGCATGCAACCGGGCGCCCTGCCGCAATCGCTTGCCGCGGCGGGCGTGAACGGCGCGCCGGGATGGGCCGCGCTCTTCTCCAGCCACCCGCCGATCGAGGAACGTATCGCCGCCCTGCAGGGGCGTACGTAAGAGAACACGTCTACAGCGGGTTCTTCGCGGTGACCGCGTAGAACTCGTGCACTTCGCCCCGGGTGCGGGGGCTGTGCACCCGGCAGAGCGAGAATACGACATACGATCTCAGCGTCGCGGTCACCGCCGCGTCGCGCCCTTCGACCTCGACTGCCGCGAGATCGATCCGGCTCGCCGACGCCGTGATCGCCACGTTTCCCTCGACGCGCCCGCCAGTCATCACGATGGTGGAGTCGCTCGCATGGATGCCCGTCTCGCCGCCGCCGATGCGGCTGTCGTCTATCGTGACGGTGGAATCGAGGACGCGCAGCTCGCGCACGCGCGCGTTGCGGATCTGGGCCTGCTGACAGCCCTCGAGGGTCAAGCTGTCGTACTCGCCCTCGAACACCCGATTGCGTTCGCGCTGGCAGCTTGCGTCGCCGTGCTTCGCCAAGGGGGCGGCGGCACTCGCCGGCTCCGGCTGCAGACCCCGCTCCAGAAACGGCTCGAGCACCGCGCGAAAGCGCTCGGGAGCTTCGAGCATCGGCTCGTGCCCGGCGCGCTCGATTACCGCCAGCCGCGCGCGCGGCAATTTCAGCGCGAGCACCCGGCCGGTGCGAAGCGGCGCGAGTGTGTCTTGTGCGCCCCAGATGATGAGGGTGTCGGCCCGGACTTTGGGCAACTCCAGGTGAAGATCCTCACTCACCACCGCGAGGCCGGCAATCTTCGCGGGGTCGGCCTCGAGCAGGGTCTTGCGCAGCTGCGGGCTCGACAGGATGACCTGCGGGTCGAAGTGCAGCCGCTCGAGCGGCGCTAGGATCTTGCGCGCGAGGTTGGTAAGCCAGTCGAGCGGCTCGGCGACGGGTGGCACGAATTCCAGGCCGAGGTGCGCGAGGAACTGGCTGGTGACGGAGTATCGATGCAGCACACCGGGCGCATCGATCACGACGAGCCGTCGCACCTCCTCCGGATACGTCGCCGCGTAGCGCAGCGACACCACCGCGCCCATCGAGTGCCCGACCAGCACGAACGGGCCGCGCAGGAAACGACCGGCTACGTGCTTGAGGACGCGCGCGTAGTTTGCCGGCGAATAGAGGACATTCGCCTTGTCTGAAGCCCCGAATCCGGGCAGATCCACGGCAAGGACGTGAAAAGATTTCTGCAGCCAGGGGATATGGTCGCGGTAGTCGCGCGCGCCCTCCGTCCCGATGCCGTGCACGAGCAGGATCGACCGCGCATTACCTCGGCCGGCCTCGTAGACGACCATCTGCCCGCCGAACACGGGCTCGTTTATGCGGTGGGCTTCCGTCCCCGGAATGCGCTGGTCCGGCTCGGCGGCGGCGAGCGCCCCCGCCATCGAAGCGAGGAATACCGCGGCGAGGCAAGCACCCCGCGGTTTCGGCAAAAAAAATTGAGGCGGCACTAGACCGGTCTCAACGCGTAGCGGCCGTCCTTCTCCCTGACAAGGCGCCCGCCTTCGCGCAGCGCTTCGAGCGCGAGCACCACTTCGCGCCCGTCGCGGCTCGCGAGCGCCGCCATCAACGCCTCGAAGGTCTTCGGTCCGTCGGCGAGCGCGGCTTCGACCGAATCGAAGCGCCCGCCTTCGAAGCGCGGCGGCTCGGGGATCGCGGATTCGATTCCGCGTGCTTCGCCAGCCGGCAGCGTGAGATCGAATCCCGCCTTGGCGCCGGTTCGCGCACCGCGCAGCGACGGATCGAGCGGCAGGGTGCGGAACCCCGACTGCACCACGAGGTCGCGATCGGCCTGGAAGCGCGTCGCGAGCGCCCAGTCCATCTGCTCGTCGGAAAAAATATCGACGTCGGGATCGACCACGAACACGTGTTTCACGTTGGCGAGGCAGCCGAACGCGGCGGCGATGGCGTTGCGCGCTTCGCCGGGCACGCGCTGGCGCAGGGCGATGCGCAGGTTGTACATGCCGCCGCTCGAGGGCGTCGCGTACACGGCTTTCGTCTCGCGCACCGCGGTCTCGAGCGCGCGCCACACCATGACTTCGGTGCGCAGCGCGTTGAGTTGCGCGGTATCGGTGCGGCCCAGGTTGCGGCCGCCGATGGTCGCGGTCTGGAAGAGCGCGTCGCGGCGCCGCGTGACCGCCGTGAGATGGAATACGGGATTCTGCTTCACTCCGCCGTAGTAGCCGAGGAACTCGCCATAGGGACCCTCGGCCTCGACGTGGCCGCGTTCATCCAGGTAGCCCTCAAGCACCCACTCCGCGTCCGCGGGCACGCGTATGTCGCAACTGACGCACCTCACCACCGCGAGCGGCGCATTGCGCATGCTCGCGACGAGGCCCAGCTCGTCCACCGGCAGGCGCATGACCGCGGCGACGTAGTCGGAGGGGTGCGCGCCGACGACGAAAGCGACCGGCAGCCGCCGTCCTTGCTTCACCGCCGCCTCGTAGAGCGCGCGCAGGTCGGAGGGCGAATTGAGATCGACGCCGGCCTCGCGCCGGCCGCGCAGCATCAAGCGGCGCACGCCGACGTTGGTCCAGCCGTTCGAGGGATCGACGACGAAATCGATCGAGGCGGAAATGTAGGGGCCGCCGTCCATGCCGTGCTGCAGGTTGACCGGCAAGGCCGTCAGGTCCGCCTCGTCGCCGGTGAGCACGATTTCCTGGGCCGGCGCCGCCTCCCGCGGCACTTCGACCACTTGCGGCGTCGTTCGCAGGCGGCGCAGCACTTCGGCGAGCAGCTTGTCGGACGCCGTGCCGAAGGCGCGCGCCAGGCGCGCGCGGCTGCCCATGACGTTGCCGACGAGCTGCGCGCCTTCCTTGCCGACGCGTTCGAAGAGCACCGCCTTTGCATTGCCCTCGAGCGCCGCGGCGACCTCCGCCAGCTCCGCCGTTCCCGCCTTCACTTCGAGCTCGCCCGTCTGTCGCAATTCCTCTACAAAGCGGCGCAGCCTGAACCGCTCGAGATCGATCCCGGTTTCGCGGGCGCTCGCCTTCACCGCTCCAACCCTCCTCGCCAAATCAACGGCGTATCGTACCACCGCGGCTTGGCGCGGCCTTCGCGTTGCGCCGGCATTGCCCCGGGTCTACACTAGTTTCACAACATAGACCGGCCGGATTCCAGCGAGGCCGCACACCCCGAAAAGGAGGCTCCATGGCAAGCATCAAATTCGCCGTCGACGGCAAGGCGGTGACGGTGAGCGCCGACCCGAACATGCCGCTCCTGTACGCGCTGCGCAACGACCTCAAGATGAGCAACCCGCACTTCGGCTGCGGACTCGCGCAATGCGGCGCTTGCACAGTGCATCTGGACGGCGAGCCGGTGCGCTCCTGCGTGATGCCGCTGTCGGCGGTTGCGGGCAAGAAGGTGACCACGCTCCAAGGCCTCGGCACCCCGGAGAAACCGCATCCGCTGCAGGCTGCCTACGTCGAAGAGCAAGTGCCGCAGTGCGGCTACTGCATCAACGGCTGGATCATGACCGCCGCGGCGTTCCTGAAAAAGAAGCCGAAAGCGAGCGACGCCGAGATCCGGGAGGCTCTTGCCGGTCTCAAGTGCCGCTGCGCGACGCACGCGGCGATCATGCGCGCGGTCAAGCGCGCCCA
>DATHHZ010000517.1:0-2822 GCA_035316965.1 Burkholderiales bacterium
GCCGTAAGCAGCGAACTTCAGGCGCCGTGCTCCCTCGCCATCCTGAACGCGTGCGGCCAGCAGCCCGTCCTGAGTTTTTTCCCAGAGTGGCTGGCTGCGGCGCTCGGGATCGCCGCGTCGCTGACCCTGCTCGTCGGGCGAAGTGTCCCGGCCGTATCCTTCGTATCCTTGCCAGTGCCGGCGCGCTGGCTGATCGTCTTTGCGGTGTTTCTCGCCGTCCAGGCGGCGAGCGGCGGTCATGCCTATTCCCAATTGCCCCTGCTTGCCGCGCTGTATGTCCTCTACGCCGTTCTGATGATTTGGCTCGGGGCGCAGCTCACGGCTGCACTCGGCATCGAGCGCGTGGCTGTGTTGCTGGCCGCGTTTTTTCTCATCGGAGCTCTAGCAAATTCGCTGGCGGGGGTGATCCAGTTCTATGGCCGACCCAGGCTATTCGAGGATGTCATCGCCGAGCTCCGCGGCAACCGCGCCTACGGGAACATCGCGCAGGCGAATCTCTATGCCAACTACCTGGCGCTCGGCGAAGGCGCGCTCCTGTTCCTGTGGGTGCGCGCCCGCGTGCGAACGGCGTATGCGCTTCCAGCGCTGGCTCTGCTCCTCATAGGCAGCTCGCTGTCTGGGTCCCGTGGCGCACTGCTCTATGCACTATGGTATGGCGCGCTCGGGCTGCTGGCCGCACGCGTTCAGGATGGCGAGGGAGCACGGCGCCTGAAGTTCGCTGCTTACGGCGTCGCGGTTGCGGCGCTGTCAGCGCACTTCGCGGTGCCGTGGCTCAATGACGCGCTCCATCTCGGTCCACCAGGAGAAGGCACGCTCGATCGCATACTCGCTGCCCCTGGCGAACATGCCGAGCCGCGCCTGCGGGCGTGGCTGATTGCACTGCGTGCGTTTATCGGCGCTCCCCTGGCCGGGGTCGGCATGGGCGAATTCGCGGGCGCCGCCTTTGAGTTGGGACTCGATCCCTCGCTCACGCAGCTCGGCGAAGTCTGGACTTCGCCGCACAATCTTCCGCTGCACCTCCTTGCAGAAACCGGCCTGGTGGGCACGGTGCTGGTACTGGGCGGTCTAAGCGTCTGGGGGTGGCAGGCGGCCCGGCGTTACTGGACGGACAGGCAGGTCGCCTCGTGGTGGATCATTGCCGCGGCTGGAATCGAAATGATTCATTCCCTGACCGAGTTTCCGTTGTGGAACGCGCACTTCCTCGGCCTGACCGCACTTCTGATGGGCGCTGGTGCAAGACTCGAGGCACGTTCCCCGGCGGCCTCGCGCACCGGGTGGATTGCCCCCGCAGCCGCCTGTGCGGTGCTCTCGGTTACTTTGGGTGTCACTCTCAGGGACTACGTGCGTTTGGACATGACCCGCATCAGCGGAACGACGCCCACGCTGACCCCTGGCGCCCAAGCGCACCAGGACGCCGAAACCATGCGCGAGCTGACGCACGGCCTCATGGCGCCCCTGGCGGAGTTGTGGATAGTGATCGGCGCTCCGCTCGATCGGAGCAAGCTCGCCGACAAGCTGGCTATGAGCGAGCGCGTTGCTCGCTACTGGCCGGCCAATGCCGTCGTGACGCGACGCGCCGCATTTCTCGCATTTCAAGGCGAGGCGGCAAGGGCGCGCGAATTGCTTGCACTCGTTTTGAGGACGTTCCCGCACAGGCGTGACGCGACTATCTTGATTCTCGAACAAGCGCGCCAGGCGGACCCTAACGCAATCGCGCCGCTCATAGCCATGGCCAAGAGCCTAGACATCCCACCAGCCGATTTCCGGGAACAATAAGCCTACCCCTGAAGCAGGCGCATCTCCGCGGCAGCGAGTTGTTCGGGCGTGCCGAGCAGCACGATCACGTCGCCCTCCTGCAATGCCGTTTGCGGATCGGGCGAAATCATCCGCAGCTCCCTCCGCCGCAGCGCCGTCACGCGCACGCCGACCTCATCCAGGGCGAGCTCCCCGAGGCTGCGTCCCGAGGCGCTCGCGCCCGGCGCCAGCGTCACCGAATGCAGGCGCGGCTCGCGCGCCTCGTCGGGATCTTCGGCTTCGTCGGTGCCTCCATGAAAGAACCCGCGCATCAAGCTGTATCGATGCTCGCGAACGTCGCGAATGCGGCGCACCACGCGCCTCAAGGGGACGCCCAGCAGCACCAACGCGTGCGAGGCGAGCATCAAGCTCGACTCGAAGGTCTCGGGAACCACTTCAGACGCGCCCGCTGCGATGAGCTCGTCCATGTCCGCGTCGTCCAGAGTGCGGATGATCACAGGCAAGGCAGGATTGAGCGCGCGCACATGATGCAGAATCCGGAGGGCGAGCTGCGTATCCACGAAGGTAATGACGAGCGCGCTCGCGCGCGCGACACCTGCCGCCACGAGCGTTTCGTACCGTGACGCGTCGCCGAAAACGACTTTCTCGCCCGCTGCCGCCGCCCCGCGCACGCGCTCCGGATCGGTGTCGAGGGCGATGACATCGATGCGCTCCTGCTCCAGCAAGTGCGCCAGGCGCTGGCCCGTGCGGCCGTAGCCGCACACGATGACGTGCCGCTCGATCGCGAGACTCTGCGCGGCGACGCGGTGCAGCGCGAGCGATTGCAGCATCCATTCGGTGCTCGACCAGCGCAGCGCGAGCTTGTCGCTTGCCTGAATGACGAACGGAGCGGCGAGCATGGAGAGCAGCATCGCCGCGACGACCAGCTGGGAAAAGTCGCGATCGAGCAATGCAACCGACTGCGCCAGGACCATGAGCACCAGGCCGAATTCGCCCACCTGAGCGAGGGCGAGCCCGGTGCGTACGGCCGCACCGGGACCGGCTCCGAACAGGCGCGCGAGGCTTGC
>DATHHZ010000518.1:0-9238 GCA_035316965.1 Burkholderiales bacterium
CCGGCGTACCAGGACTACAGCAACCGGGCGAAGATATCCGAAGTGATCTTGGCTGCGAGCGCATGCCGCACCTCGATTACCGAGGTCTACCAAAGCGCCACCAGTGCGCCTGGGATCAACAATTGGGGTTGCGAAGCCACAGTGGCGGGCGGTGCCTCGAAGTACGTAAACACCATCATTACGGACATCAACGGCAAGGTCACGGTGTCGATTCAGGGGTTCTCCGCCACCCTTGTCCCTCCCATCAACGGCAGAGTAGTTACCCTGGTTCCGATGAAAAACCCCGGCGGCGGCGGTGCCGTGCCGATGACCTCTGCCGATGTGGGCGGAGGCACGGTCTGGGGCTGGCGCTGTGGTAATGCAGGGGCCGACGGTACGACCTTGAATCCGAAGTTCCTGCCGGGTTCCTGCCGCGGCTAAAGCAACCTAGCTCCAAGCAACGCAAAAAAGTACCCTTCGGGTCGTCGTGTCCCGACACCGACGGTTCGCTACGATTCGCGGCACGGTCTTCCATGATCTCGTCGAAATCGTACAGTGAGCCGGAGCACACGCAGCACTTGAAGCGCTTCTCGAACGCCGCCGCACGCGGGGCGTAGTACTCGCCAAGGCTCACTCCAGCAACGCCGATACGTCCGGATCCGCGCGAGTGTCCAAATAGTCAATGCACGCCGCAGCCGGTACTTCGGTGTCGTGGTTACCCGCCAATTCCCGCAGCCGCAAATGCTTCGCCCACACCGGGATGATCGACAATCAGCAATGAAGGATAAGTGGACATTACGAAATCATGCTACCCGTGCGCTCAATGTGGTTCAAATACACGACGGATAGGGCGTCCGCAAGAGAGGGAGCGATGGCTTTTTCGGCAGATGAAAGGGTACGCCCGCGAGCGGGTGGTCGGAGTTAAACTACGCGGCATCGCACTCGGGCACGAGGAGCACGTCATGAGCGTCACCCGCATCAAGAAGCAGAAATCGGTCCGCGAGCAGGTGAGCCGCGAGGAATGGGCGAAGCGCATCGACCTCGCCGCCGCCTACCGCCTCGTCCACCTCTACGGCATGGACGAGATGATCGCGAACCACATCTCGACCCGCGTCCCGGGCGAGGACGACGCCTTCCTCATCAATCCCTACGGCATGCTCTACGATCAGATGCACGCCTCGTGCTTCATCAAGCTCGACCTGGACGGCAAGATCCTGTTCAACCCGACCGAGTACGACATCAACAAGGCCGGGTTCATCATCCACAGCGCGATCCACCGCGCGCGGCACGAGGTGGACTGCGTCATCCATACCCATACCATCGCCGGGATGGCGGTGTCGGCGATGAAAGCCGGGCTGATGCCGTTCGCGCAGACGGCGATGCGCTTCATCGACATCGGCTACCACGACTACGAAGGGGTCGCGATCAACATGGACGAGCAGGAGCGCCTGGTGCTCGACCTGGGAAACCGCGAGGCGATGATCCTCAGGAACCACGGGCTGCTGGTCGTCGGCGCTAGCATCCCGCAGGCGTTCGACAACATCTTCCGCCTGGAGCGCGCCTGCCAGCTCCAGGTGACGACGCTCGCCTGCAACACCGAGATCTCGCTCCCGCCGCGCAAGATCATCGAGGACGCATCGCATCTGTACCAGCCCGGGGTGCGCCGCAAGCTGGGCATCCTCGAGTGGCCGGCGCTGATCAGGAAGCTCGACGCTATCGATCCTTCGTACCGCGAGTGACCGCCTAGGGGGGCGGCCGGCGGTCGCGGCGCCGGTCAAGCCACCACGCGAGCAGCGGCAGCAGCGCCAATCCTCCCGGAAGCAGGAGAAGCGCGACGTAGGGACCCATTCCCGACAGGCGCTTCAGGTGCTCGATTAGCTCGCGCTTCTCCTCCGGCGTCCAGCGCCCGCCGTTCCGCGGCTTCATCAGGAGCGGCATCATCTTCTGCGTGCGCGCGAGCTCCTCGCCGAGGAACTTCTTCTCACGCTTCACTATCCCGAGGAAGCGCCGCAGGGGCATGCCTAGCGCCAGAACTCTCTCGTGGCGATTCTCGCGCCTTCGGCCATCGCCGCCATCTTCGCCCACACCACGTCCGGGTCCACCGCCGCCTGCCCGACCCAGGTGCCGTAGCCGCAATCGCTCCCCGCGATGACGTTCTCGCGTCCGACGAGCTTCGCGTAGCGGCCGATGCGCTGGGCGATCAGCTCCGGGTGCTCGATGAAATTGGTCTTCGATTCGAGCACGCCGGGGATCAACACCTTGCCTTCGGGAAGCTTGACGGTCTCGAACAGCTTCCACTCGTGCGCGTGGCGCGGGTTGGCGGCCTCGAAGGAGATCGCCGTGGGCCGCGCGAGGAACACGATGTCGATGACCTGTTCGAGCGGCACGTCGCAGTGGTGCGGGCCTTCGTAGTTGCCCCAGCACAGGTGCATTCGCAGCCGATCCGGTGGGATGTTCGCGAGCGCATGGTTGAGCGCCTCGACGTGCAGCCGCGCCTTCTTGCGGAATTCTTCCAGGGACAGGCTCGCGTACTGGATGTGCCGGCCCATGGCGAGGTCCGGGCAGTCGATCTGCAGGACGATTCCGGCCTTTGCAACCGCCTCGTACTCGTTGCGCATCGCATCCGCAATCGCGAAAAGGTAGGCCTCCTGGCTCGGATAGTGGTCGTTCCTGAAGAAGAGCCCGATCACGCCGGGGGAGGCCGCGCTCATGAACATTTCCTCGGTCCTTACTTTGGACGCGGCGGCTTTCAGGTTGTCGACGTCGTCCCGAGCGGCCTTCGGGTCGCGCACGCCGATCGGCGCGTTGCACGCCGGGGTCTTCCTGCGCGAGCGGCCCGGGTCGCCGAACACGCGCTTGGCGAGGTTCGGAAATTCGACGAGGTCCTGGTATACGAGGGTGTTGCCCGTGCCGCCGAATCCCTCGAGGCGGTCCTTGACGTAGGTGGCGTAGCTGGGCTTCGACATCTCGCCGTCGTTGACGACGTCGACGCCCGCTCCGGCCTGCTTTTGCACGATCTCCTCCACCGCGGAGCGGATGCGCGCGCCGAGCGCCTTGTGATCGACCGGCACGCCCTCCTCCTTGGCGTACATCATGCGCACGAGGTCCTCGGGACGCGGCAGGCTGCCGGTGTGCGTGGTGAGGAAGCGTTCGGTGCTGCGCTTCACGACAAGGTGGGCTGCAGGATGACTTTGCCTATCCCGGCGCGCGCGTCGACGAGGCGGTGCGCCTTCGCCGCTTCGGCGAGCGGCAGGATGCGGTCGATGAGCACGCGGTAGCGGCCTTCGGCCGCCGCGCTCAAGGCCAGCTCCACGTCCGCGGGCATGATCCGCCCGAACGAGCCGATGATCGTGTTCTGGTTCAGATAGAGCTGCTTCACGTCGAGCGGGACGGTGCCCCCGCCGTGGCCGCCCGCGGTGATGAGGCGGCCGCCGCGCGCGAGCGCGGCGAAGGCCCCGGGAAAGAGATCGGGGTCGCCGATGTTCTCGAACACCACGTCGACGCCGCGCTTGTCCGTGATGCGCATCGCTTCCCCGGTCAGGCTCTGCGTGCGGTAATTGATCCCGGCGTCGGCGCCGAGCGCAACAGCCGCCTTGACCCGCTCGTCGGCGCCGGCAGCGGCGATGACTTTCGCGCCAAGGTATTTCGCAACCTGGATACCGGCGCTGCCCAGGCCCCCCGATGCGCCCATCACGAGCACCCAGTCGCCGGATTTCAGCCCCGCGATGTCGCGCAGCATGCTGAAGGCGACCGGCGCGTGGCGCGCGACCGCCGTCGCGACCGGGAAATCGACGCCGTCGGGAATCGGGTGCGTGCACGCGACCGGGACTTTCACGTACTGCGCATACCCGCCCCAGACGTGCAGGCCGAGTATGACCGGAAACGAGTTCGCAGCCGGCGGCCGCACGAACTGCAGCGTCACGACGCGATCGCCGGGTTTGCGCGCGGTCACGCCGGGTCCGACCGCGGCGACGACGCCGGACGGATCGACGCCGAGCACATGCGGGAGCTTGACCGGCACGGCGTACGTGCCGGATCGCACGACGAGATCGAGCGTGCGGTTCACCGACACCGCATGGACCTCGATGAGCACCTCGCCCGCCACCGGCACGGGCGTCGGCACCTCCTCGAGGCGCATCACTTCGGGCGGCCCGAACTCGCGGATGACGATGGCCTTCATCGCTCGCGGGCTACGGGATCGCGTGGGTGATAAATTCCTGCGGCACGGGCTCCCCCCACTGCGAGCGCAAGCCTTCCTCCGCCGGAAGCAGCTTGGGGCGATGGCGCGAGTTGAGCACGTCGGTGTCGGTCCAGTGCTCGTGCACCCGGCCCCACGGATCCTTCCAGTAGTCGTAGATCTGGCTGCCGAGGACATGCCGCCCGATGCCCCACACGTGCTGATACTTGCCCGTCTCGCGCAGGTGCTCGTGGCCGAGCATGACGTCGTCGATGCTCTGCACTTCGAAGGAGAGGTGATTCAATCCCGTCTTCGGCCCCTCGAGGCACAGGAACACGTGGTGATCGACGAAGGTCTTGCCGCGGTCGCAGCGGTTGAACGAGGCGATGATGTTCTCCTTGGGACCGGCGTAGACGTCGTCCGAACACAGGAAGCCGAACATCTCGCGGTACCACTTGGTTCTCTCTTTTGCGTTCTGCGTCATGATGACGCCGTGGGCGATGCGCTTCACCTGCGAAGGCCCGCGCGGGAGGCGCATGAGCTCGCCGGCGCGCCGCAGTTTCTTGTCGCCCCAGTTGAGCACGTTCTTGCGCGTCGGCAGGCGTTTGAGCTTCTTCATGCCGAAAATCACTTCCATCTGGTAGCCGTGCGGGTCGTCGATGCGCACGCGCTTGCCGCCGCCCGGCTCGTCGAGGTGCTCGATGCCGGAGGCGCCGGGCGCCTTGGCGAGCTTTTTGAGGTCGCTCTCGCGCTCGACGTGGAAGGCGAGGCCGACGAATTTCGATGGCCCGAGGTGGGTGACATGCAGGTGGTGGGCGGGATCGGTGCCGCGCATGTAGAGCGCGCTCGGCGTCCGCTCGGAGCGGACCATGCCGAAGTGGGTGAGGAACTCCTCGGCTTCATCGAGGCTGGGCGACTGCAGCCGTCCATAGGCAAGGTCGGTGACTTTCACGAAGGGCATCGGCGTCCTCCTCTTCAGGCATCCTCATGCAAATACTAGCACCTCATCCCAGGTAGGCCCGGCGGATGTGCGGTTGCGCGAGCAAGGCTTCCGGCGAGCCTTCGGCGGCGATGCGGCCCTCCTCGAGCACGTAGGCGCGCGCGGCGATCTCGAGCGCGAGGGCCGCGTTCTGCTCGACGAGCAGCACGGCGACGCCGCCCGCGTTGATCTCCTTGATCACGTTGAATACGGCGAGCACTACCGCAGGGGCGAGACCGAGCGAGGGCTCATCGAGCAGGAGCAGGCGCGGCTGCGCCATGAGCGCGCGCCCGATGGCGAGCATCTGCTGCTGGCCGCCGGAGAGCGTGCCCGCCGGCTGCTCGAGCCGCTCGCGCAGGATGGGAAAGACCTCGCAGACCCGTTCGAGCGATGCGGCGCGCCGCGCGCGCGCCGCACGCCGGTAGCTGCCGAGCTCGAGGTTCTCGCGTACGCTCATGCCGGCGAAGAGCCGCCGCCCCTCGGGCACGATGGCGATGCCTTCGCCGCAGAACGCGTGCCGCGCCAGCCGCGAGAGATCCCGGCCGTCCAGGCGCAGCGCACCGGCTTCTATGGGATGCAGTCCCGCGATCGCATTGATGAGCGTCGTCTTTCCAGCGCCGTTCGGACCGACCACGCACGCAAGCTCGCCCGGGCCGATGCGGATCGACACCTCCGAGATCGCGGGCGCAGCTCCGTAGGAGACGCGGATGCGCTCGACTTCAAGCATGGGGCTTCCCCAGGTAGGCGGCGACCACGTCCGGCTCTCGCATCACCGCGCGCGGATCGCCCTCGGCGATGACGCGGCCGTAGCTGAGCACGACGATGCGGTCGGTGAGCTCCATCACCGCACGGATGACGTGCTCGACGAAGACGATGGTCGCTCCTTGCGCTCGGATCGCGCGGATCAGGCGGATGGCGTCGTCGATCTCGGCGTGAGTGAGGCCGGAGAACACTTCGTCGAGCAGGAGCAGGCTCGGGCGCGAAGCGAGCGCGCGGGCGAGCTCGAGAAATTTTCTCTGGTGCAGGTTGAGCTCGCCCGGGAGCGACGTCGCTTTCGCGTCGAGACCGGTGAACGCTAGCCAGCGGCGCGCCTCGTGCCCCGCCTCCGCGCGGGGGAGCGCATCGCGGCCGAACATGGCGGGCAGCGCGACGTTCTCGAGAACGGAGAGGTGCGCGAACGGCCGCGGAATCTGATAGGTGCGCGCGACGCCGGTGCGCGCGATGCGATGCGCTTCCAGCGCCGCGAGGTCGCGCCCTTCGAAGAGGATGCGGCCCGAGTCGGGACGGAAATGGCCGCTCACCAGGTTGATCAGAGTCGATTTCCCGGAACCGTTCGGACCCACCAGCCCCAGGATCTCGCCGCGCCGCACCTCGAGATCCACTTCGGCGAGCGCCTGCACGCCGCGGAAAGCCTTGCTCAGCCGGCGCGCCTCGAGCAGCGGCTGGCCTTCCGCTTTTCCCGGCCCAGCGGCGGTCGGCGCGGGAAGGTCGGCCGCATCGATCGCCGGCGTCACCGAAACCCGCCGGCGCTTCAGCGCGCCGATCAGCTCGCCGAAGATGCCTTCGGGCAGAAAGAGGATCACGAGGATCAGGATCAGCCCGACCGCGGCGCGTCCGGCGACCGCATAGTCGCCCGCGGTGAACGCATAGAGCAGCGCGGTGACGACCGCCGCGCCGACCGCGGGCCCGAACCAGTGGCGCGAGCCGCCGAGCACGCTCATCAGCACGACGTTGAGCGGCACCGCGATCGAGAACGTCTCGCCCACGGTCACGTAGGAAATGAACATGGCCTGGATTCCGCCCGCGATGCCGGCGAGCCCGCAGGACAGGCCGAACGCGGCGAGCTTGTAGCCATAGGTCGGCACGCCCAACACCTCGGCCACGTCCTCGTCGTCGTGGATGGCGAAGAGGCCCGTGCCGAGCCTGGAGCGCTGGATCTCGCGGGCGATCCACAGCGTGGCGAGCGCCAGGGCGAGCCCGAGCAGATAGAAGGTGGACGAGGGCGAGGGCCCGATCGCGGGCAGCGGCACCGCGCTCAAGTAGAGCCCGGGCCCGCCGTCGATGGGTGTGTTGAGCACGATCGTCGCGAGCACGAAAGTCACCGCGAGCGTGAGCAGGGCGAAGAGCTCGCCGCGCAGCCGCGGGAGGCGGAACACCACCGCGCCGAGCGCGATGCCGAAGGCGGCTGCGGCGAGCCCCGCCGCGGGCAGCGTCCAGAGAAACGGAACGCCGGCCTTGGTCGCGAGCGTCGCGGTCGTATACATGCCGGCACCGAAGAACGCGCCGTGGCCGAAGGAGAAATAGCCCGAGTAGCCGGAGAGGATGTTCCACGAGACCGCGAGCACGATCCAGTGGAGCACGAGATAGAGAAACGATTCGTAGAACGCCGGCAGCCCGAAGAAGGGCACGGCCGAGAGCGCTATGCCGGCCGCGGCGAAGCCGGCCAGCGCGCGGCCGCGCATGGCTAGATTCTCCCCGGCCGCGCGAGCAGCACGACGATGAGAAGCGAGAAGGACACGAGCGGCGCCCACGCCGGCGTGGTGAACGCCATGGTCAGCGCCTCCGAGACGCCGATCACGATTCCGGCGACGAGCGGTCCAAGCGGATTGCCCAGACCGCCGAGCATCACCGCGGCGAACACCACGCCCAGCCAGGCATAAATCTGTCCCGGCGCCAGCGTGTAGCTGAGCGCGAGGCACAGGCCTGCAACGCCGGCAAAGGCTGCGGAGAGGCCAGAGAGCAGGAGCGAGAGCCTGCGCACGTCGACGCCGAAGGCGGCGGCGATGGGCGCATCCTCGGCGATCGCCCGCATGGCCTTTCCAGTATACGTATGCCGGAGCCAGGCCCAGGTGAGGAGCGACAGCGCGACCGCCATCGCCAGAGTCAGCAGCTCGGGCAGCGCCACATAGAGCGCGCCGACGCGGAATTTCACCTCGCCGTAGGCGGACTCCATGCGGCGGAAGTCGGCGGTCCAGATCCACTGGATCAGCGCTTCGATGATGGCGGTGAGCCCGAAGGTGACGAGCAGCGAATTGAAGGCGCTCACCGAGAAGCGCGCGAGAAGCCAGTGCATGAGCGCGCCGAGCGCGAAAAAAAAGGGCACGATGACGGCGAGCGTGGCGAGCGGGTCCATGCCGGCGCCCGCGAGCTGATAGGTAAGATAGGCACCCAGAAACGCGAGCGCGAAATGCGCCAGGTTGATCTGGCGCAGCATTCCCCAGGAAAGGCTCAAGCCCAGCCCGAGCAGCCCGTACAGCGCCCCGATGAAAAGGCCCGAAAGCAGCGACTGGCCGAGGAGCGTGAGGCTCGGCAGGGCCATTGCTTTGCCGCTGGATCAGGGCGTGATCAGGCGCGCGCCCGGCGCGGCGAATTCCTTCGGCCAGACGATGACCCACTTGCCTTTCTGGTTCTGCTTCACCTTGTAGAGATCGGTGCCGTAGATGTAGTTGAAGGGTCCGTCCCAGCGCAGCCTGCCGACGATGGCGTCCACCGGATTCTTCCTCAGCCATTGCGCGATGGCCTTGTCGTCGATGCTCTTCGCCCCCGTGACGGCCGCGTCGAGTGTCTGCCAGGAAGAAAACGAAATGGCCGATTGATTCTCGACCGAGGTGTCGGGCAATCCGGCCTTGGCGCCGCGCTCGTGATACAGCCGGATGAACTCGACCGCGATGGGGTTGTCGGTGAACGGCGGGTGCTCCTCGAAGGTCGTCGCGGCGAGCGCGTTTTCCCCGCCGGGCGCCTTCAAGAGCGGCCCGGGCGCGGGGAAAAGGTGGAAATGCAGCGGCGGCATGTAGTCGATCTTGCGCATCGCGTCGATCAGCAGATTGCCCTCCAGGCCGAGGCCGCCGACCCACACGAAATCGGGTTTCGCGTCTTTCAGCCGCGCTGCGATGGGGCCGAAGTCGCGGTTGCCGAAGTCCCATTCGAGAAAAGCGACTTCGCGAAGCCCGCGCTTCTTTGCCGCCTCGCGCGCGCCCAGGGAAATGAAGTGCACCGAAGGGAATTTGCTGGTGACGACTGCCACCGACTTCGGCGGCTTCGCGGAAGCCGCGAGCGCGTCGAAGACGAGCCTGGGTATCGTGTTGTCCGGATCGTCCGCCAGC
>DATHHZ010000519.1:0-2380 GCA_035316965.1 Burkholderiales bacterium
AGGGATTCGAAAGCTTTACCCGGCGCTTCGCCCGTAGTAAGTTTACGTCCCCGGGGAGATCACGAGAATCCAGTCTCAGATGACGGTCGAACGCCCAGGCGCCGTGGTCCAGCCGCGTCGTCTTTCTTCCGGCGCGGAGGAGAGCGCACGTCTTTCGGCCCTACGCAGCTATTGCGTGCTCGAAACCGGGCGCGAAGCCCGCTTCGACGACCTGACTTGCCTCGCGTCGACCATCTGCGAAACACCGGTATCCCTGGTGAGCCTGGTGGATACGAACCGTCTGTTCTTCAAATCGGCACACGGTATCGACTCCCGCGAGGTACCTTACCCGGATTTTTTCTGCGGTCATGCCATTCGCCAGCGCGACCTCTTCGTCGTCCCCGACGCGAACGAGGATCCGCGCTTTGCAAAGCACCCCCTGGTGGTCGATTCGCCGCGCGTGCGCTTCTACGCCGGGGCACCCCTGATCACCCCGCAGGATTACAGGCTGGGGACGCTGTGCGTGATCGATTTCGTTCCCCGGGAGCTGCAGCCGAAGCAGCTCGACATACTGCGCATCCTCGGACGGCAGGTGATGTGCCAGCTGGACTTGAATTTGCAGGCGATGCGCGATCCGCTCACCGGCTTGTACAATCGCCGCCAGCTCGAGGAAAGCCTGCACCGCGAAGTCCTGCGCGCGCGTCGTCTCGGAGGAACGGTCGGCGTCATGGCGATCGACGTGGACCATTTCAAGCGGGTCAACGACACGCTGGGCCACGAAGTCGGCGACCGTGCCCTGAGGGGGATCGCGGAGGAATTGGCCTCGTGCGTGCGCGAGGAAGATATCGCTTGTCGCGCCGGCGGGGAGGAATTCATCATTATCCTTCCCGGGACGGGAAAAACGGCATTGCGCTCGCGTGCTGAAGCCGTGCGCCGGGCCATCGAGCGGGCGCAAATACCAGCAGGGGACGGAACGCTCAAGCTGACCGTCTCGATAGGACTTGCCAGCTTTCCCTCCCACGGCGATACCGGGCAGGCCTTGCTGCGTGCCGCTGATGTGGCCCTCTACAAGGCCAAGGGAGCCGGGCGAAACCGGGTGACCCAGTGCACGCCGAGCGGCGTGCGCAGTTCGCCGGCCCAAGTCGCTTGACGGTCCGGTTTTGAATTCCTGAGATCGATCCGTCGCGGGTCGTTGCCCCGCGGCCTTGGGGTGCATTTTCGAGTCAGTCCGGAGGTAGAGCCATGGGTGCGGGTTTCAAGGGCCGGCGCGAGGATCTGAGGCTGGTCACGGGGCAGGGCAAGTACACGTCCGACTGGAATCTTCCCGGCCAGCTCTACGGCTCGTTCCTGCGCTCCGACCGGGCGCATGCGGAAATCGTCTCGGTCAACACAGCGCCCGCGCTGGCGTCCTCGGGCGTGGTCGCGGTGTTCACGGGCGCCGATACGGCCAAGGCCGGCTTCAAATCCACGCCGCAGCTCGCGCGCTACCCGGGCCGCGGCGGCGCGACCATCAAGGTCCCGCACCGCGATGGGCTCGCCAACGGACGCGTACGCTTTGTCGGCCAGGAAGTCGCGCTGGTGGTGGCGAAGACGGCGCTCGCCGCACAGGATGCCGTCGAGAAAATCGAGGTCGGGTACCGCGATCTGCCCGCGGTGGTCGACGCGGAGGAGGCGCTGGCGCCGGGGGCCGAGCAGCTCTACCCGGAAATCCCCGGCAATCTCTGCTTCGACTACGAGTACGGCGACGAGGCGAAAACCCACTCAGCCTTTGCCCAGGCCGCGCACGTCACGCGCATCACCCTGGACAGCAAGCGCATGGTCGGAAATCCGATGGAGCCCAAGGCCTGTCTCGCCGCGTATGACGCCGCGGCGGACAAATACGACCTGTACGTCAGTTCGCAGGGTCTCTCGCTCATGGTCGGGAGCGCGAGCGGCATCACCGGCATCCCGCCGGAGAAGATCAGGGTGCATGCTCACGACGTGGGCGGAGGCTTCGGCATTCGCTCGGACGCGTATGCAGAGTACTGCGTGGCGATGCTAGCGGCGAAGGCGATCGGGAAACCCGTGAAGTGGACCTCGTCGCGCTCGGAAACCTTCGTGTCCGACTATCACGGGCGCGCGGCAAAGCTGATCGGCGAGCTCGCGCTCGACAAGGAAGGGCGTTTCCTCGCGATCCGCATCAACTGGATCGTGAATACGGGTGCCTACCTTTCCACTCCGGGCCCGCTCATCAACACGCTGCCTCCCGGCCTTCACGCGATCAATCTTTATCGCATCCCGGTCATGTACGGCCGCCACCGGCTCGGCCTCCTCGACCAGCCGCTCCGCGAGATAGCAGACGTTGGGCCGGCCGGCGCCGCGGTAAGCGGTGGTGGGTGTCGTGTTGGTTAGGCCGCGCCGG
>DATHHZ010000520.1:0-2164 GCA_035316965.1 Burkholderiales bacterium
CGTAGCGCCCGAACAGTCCGTCACCAGATCCACTTCCAGGCGCCCTGACGGGTGCTCTATTCCGAGCACCCCCCCGGAGAATCCCTTCGGCTCGATATAGCGGTTCGCGACGGTTCCGGGAAGGACCGCGGCCGTGGCGACCGCCAGTGCACCCGTCACTGCATGCGAGCGATGGCAGGCATGCGGCGTGAAGTAGCGCGATGCGATGTTCCCGCCCTGCGTAGGACGCGACACCAGCACCGGTTTCGGCACGACAAGGCGCGATACGTCGCCCATCCCCATTCGCCTGCCGGCTTCCAGGCGGATGGCCTCGATTTTTTTCAGCATCGCCTTGTCCGCATCCAGCTCTGCCGGCGTTTCGCGCCCGGTTTTTCCGAACGCTTCGGCAGCCATGATCATCACGGGCATCGCCATGTCGATGCAGCTTGCCTCGATCCCGTCGATCCGGTCGAGCGTGTTTCCGGTCGGCAGCAACTTCCCCGTAACGGCACCGAGCGCATCGAGAAAAGTCAGCTTGATCGCCGCGGCCGGCTCGGTAACGCCATCGATGTGCGTATCGCCCGCGTACTCGACCTGCCCTCCGGGCGTCTGGATTACCGCTTCGATCAGCGTCTGCGTATTGACGTTGTAGATGCGCACCTTGGTGGTGGGATTCCGAGGGCGAACCAGGCCGGCCTCGATCGCGAACGGGCCGACACCCGCGAGCATGTTGCCGCAGTTGGGCTTGGTGTCGACGAACGCCTCGGTCACCGAGACCTGCGCGAACAGGTAGTCCACGTCGGCCCCCTCGCGCTGGGACCGGCTGACGATCGCGACCTTGCTCGTGAGGGTATTGGATCCCCCGATGCCGTCGACCTGCAGCGCATGCGGGGAGCCCATGACGCTGAGCAGGACGGCATCGCGCCGCCCGGGGTCCGCAGGCAGGTCCGAGGCGAGGAAATAGGGACCCCGCGAGGTGCCGCCGCGCATGAGCACACAAGGTATCTTGCGCTGCATCTTCAGGTGTCTGTCAGCTTTGTATGCGGCACGCTGAACCGAGGAATAGGGGCTAACATGGCGATGTTTACGGAGTTGACCTTCGGTCGAGTCTGTGATCGTACCTCATTGGATCGAACTCATGCCAAAAGCCAGCCTCAGCCTTCCTCTCCTCGCGCTCGCGGCGTCCCTTGCCGGATGCGCAAGTTTCACCACCGTCCCGAGCGGGATGCCCGCGCAGCAGGTCCAGGCGAAGCTCGGCGCGCCGGAGACGGTCAGGAAGAACGCCGACGGATCGGAGGTCTGGGAATATCCGGGGGGCCCGCTCGGAAGGCAGACTTACATGGTGACTCTGGGATCCGACCGCGCGGTGCGGGAAGCCCACCAGGTGTTGAGCGAGGAATATTTTTCGAAGGTGCAAGCGGGCATGTCCCGCGACGAAGTGCGGCGGCTGCTCGGCAGGCCCGGGGAGATCATGGTGTTCGGCGCCCGCAACGAAGAAGTATGGTCCTGGCGTTACCAGCAGCAGAATCCCATGTTCTTCAACGTGCTCTTCGACCGGTCCGCGGGCACGGTCAGGACCACCCAGCGGCTCGAGGAAATCCTCTTCATGGACCACGACTGCTAGGCGATCGGGGAGTCATGAACCCGACATTTTCCCGCGCCCTCCTTCTGTTGTTTCCCGCCCTGTTCGCGGCGGGGTGCGCGAGCTTTTCCGCCATCAATCCGGGTGCGTCCGCCCGGCAGGTCGAAACGCTGATGGGCGTGCCCACAAACGTGTGGAAGAACGCGGACGGCTCCGAGGTCTGGGAATACCCGCGGGGGCCGTTCGGGGTCGAAACCTACATGGTGACCCTGGGGTCCGACCGCGCGGTGCGGGAAGTCCGCCAGGTGCTGAGCGATGAATATATTTCCAAGCTGCACGTCGGAATGTCCCGCGACGAAGCGCGCCGGCTGCTCGGCAGGCCGAGGGACATTGGCTTTTCCGATTTCAACGATGAAGAGATATGGTCCTGGCGCTATCGCGAATGGGGAGTCCGCAACATGGAGCTCTACGCCCAGTTCGACAGGCGTACCGGCGCGCTCAAGAGCATTTCGCGGTTCCAGATAGATACGAGCGACGGCAAGCGCCAGTAGGGTTTCGCTTCATGATCGCAGCGCTTCATGGCGCCGTCGCCCTGCTCGCCGT
>DATHHZ010000521.1:0-3113 GCA_035316965.1 Burkholderiales bacterium
CGCGGCGGACGCGGCGAGCATCATCCGGCAGGACGTGGCGATCGACACCGAATTCCGCTCGATCCTGCGGCAGCTCATTACCTTCATGATGGAGGATCCGCGCACGATCTCGACTGCGCTCGAGATCGTCTGGATCGCCAAGGCGATCGAGCGTATCGGCGATCATGCCAAGAACATCGCCGAGGATGTGATCTACATCGTGAAAGGCACCGACGTTCGTCATACCGCGGTCGAGGTCGTCGAGCGCGAGGCGCTCAGCTGATGAGCTCGGCGTGGAACGAGAGCAGGGGCGGGGCGGTCATGGGTGGCGCGATACTCGTAGTCGAAGACGAACCGGCGATCCAGGAGCTGATCGCCGTCAACCTCGAGCACGCCGGTCATCAGGTATTGCGGGCTGCGAACGTTTCGGAGGCCGAGGCGCTGGTCCGGGAGGTCCTGCCGGACCTCGTGCTCCTCGACTGGATGCTGCCGGGCCCGCCGGGAGTGAACTTCGCGCGCCAGCTGCGCGCCGATCAGCGCACCAAGGATATTCCGATCATCATGCTGACCGCCCGCGCGCAGGAGCAGGATACCATCGCCGGCCTGGAGAGCGGCGCGGACGACTACGTCACCAAACCGTTCTCGCCCCGCGAGCTTTTGGCGCGCATCAAAGCGGTGATGCGGCGCCGTGCTCCCCAGCTGACCGACGACGTCGTCCAGATCGAGGATCTCAAGCTCGATCCGGTCGCGCATCGCGTCGGCGCCGCCGGGGGCAACATCGACCTGGGTCCGACCGAGTTCAGAATGCTGCATTTCTTCATGACCCATCCGGAACGCGTCTACAGCCGCGCGCAGCTGCTCGACGAGGTTTGGGGCGATCACGTCTTCGTCGAGGAGCGGACGGTCGACGTGCACATACGCCGGCTGCGCCAGGCACTCGAACCCACCGAACATGATTCGCTGGTGGAAACGGTCCGCGGAACCGGTTATCGCTTCCGGCGCGCGCTCGCATAACTCTCGCGTTAGGCGAGGGCCGGACGCTCTTCTTTGGCAGAGCTGCGCAGCTCGACTCTGACGCCGAGCGCTCGCCATTCCTCCGTCTCGCTTTCGAGCGCCCCCTCGGTCATGGGATGCTCCTCGAGCCAGGCACGCTGCAGAGTCAGCTGGAAACCGCTTTTCGAAGCCTTGCAAGCGGGGATGGGCAGGGCGAGATCGCGCCGGCTGAGATTGAACAGGGCGGCAAGCCTGAGCGCGAAGATGAGCGCCCAGTCGGCGCTTTGTTCGGGGAGATCGTCGATCTTGGTGAGCTTGCCGCGATGCGCGAGCACCAGTCGCGACAGGCGCGCCTGCTCCTTCTGGGAGAAGCCGGGCATGTCGGCCTGTGCCAGGATGTAGGCCGAGTGTTTGTGATAGCCGGCATGAGCGATCGAGATGCCGATCTCGTGCAGGCTCGCCGCCCAGCGCAACATCGCCGTGTCGGCCTCGGAGGATTCCTCGTTCAAACTCGCATGAATGTTCTGCGCGAGCCGCCCCACCCGCTCCGCCTGCACCGTATCGACCTGATAGCGTCGCATGAACTGGCGCACCGTCGCCTCGCGCATGTCGCGATGGCGCACGCGTCCGAGCAGGTCATAGAGCACGCCCTGGCGCAGAGCACCGTCGGAAACCTCCAGATTCTCGATTCCGAATTCGGCGAGTGCGGCGGACATGATGGCAAGGCCGCCGGAGATGATCGCCGCGCGGTCCTCGCGCAGTCCCGGCAAGTCGAGCTTGTCGACCTCTCCCGCCTTGATGAACAGGGCGCGGAGCTTGTCGAGCGCTGCCGCGGAGATTCCCTGCTCGCACAGTTCGGATTCCCGCAGGATGGCCGCGAGCGACTTGGCGGTGCCCGAGGATGCCACGGCGTGCTTCCAGCCGCTGCGGCGGTAAGCGTCCACGATGCGTTGCAGCTCGTTGGCAGCCGCAAGTTCCGCCCGCTTGAAGCAGGATTTCTCGAGACGGCCCTCCGGAAAGAACCTGAGGCTGTAGCTGACGCAGCCCATGGGGGTGCTTTCCATGAGCTCGGGCTCGAGCCCTGTGCCGATGATGAGCTCGGTCGAGCCGCCGCCTATGTCGATCACCAGGCGCCGCTCGGGCGAAGGCGCCAGGCTGTGCGCTACGCCGAGGTAGATCAGGCGCGCTTCCTCGCGGCCGAATATCACTTCGATGGGAAAACCGAGCGTCGCTTCCGCCTCGGAGAGGAAGGATTCGGCGTTTTTCGCCACGCGCAGCGCGCTCGTGCCCACCGCGCGCACCGCCGAGAGCGGAAAACCGCGCAGCCGCTCGCCGAAGCGCGCAAGCGCTTCGAGCGCCCGCGATTTCGTCGCCTGATCGATGCGCCGGTCCCGCGTGAGGCCCGCCCCCAGGCGCACCAGATCGCGCAGGCTGTCGAGCAGGTAGACTTGGTCGTCAACCACCCTGCCGATCTGCAGGTGGAAGCTGTTGGATCCCAGGTCGAGGGCGGCCAGAGTGTCCTGTTTCACGATTGTGGCGCGTGTTCAGCCCTATATGTGAAGCGACGGTATCATAATGCTGCTGCCGTGTTGTTGCGATGCGCCGCGTTGTAACAATTCTGCCATACACCGTCCTTAGACTTCTCCATGCTCCAGAGAACCCGAATGCCCGCGGGCAAGATCAAGCCGCAATTCCTTGCGCGCGAGCTCGCCGTTCTGGCGTTCAACCAGCGGGTGCTCGCACAGGCCCAGGACCGGCGGGTTCCGGCGCTCGAGAGGCTGCGTTTCCTGTGCATCCTGTCGAGCAACCTGGACGAGTTCTTCGAGATCCGCGTCGCCGAGCTGAAAGAGCGCATCAGGCTCGGCAATGAGATAGCGATCCCCGGAGAGACTCCTTCGGCGGAGGTCTTTCCCCTGGTCAGTGAGCGTACCCATGCGCTGGTTGCTGAGCAGTATCGGCTGCTCAACAAGGAAATTTTTTCGGAGCTCGCCGACGAAGGCGTGCGCTTCCTCGCGGAGCCGCAGTGGACGCGGGAACAGCGCTCCTGGCTGCATCACTATTTCCTGAGGGAAATGATTCCGCTCTTGACGCCGATCGGTCTCGATCCCTCGCACCCTTTTCCGCGCGTGCTCAACAAGAGC
>DATHHZ010000522.1:0-2266 GCA_035316965.1 Burkholderiales bacterium
CGCATCGCGCAGGCAAGAGCCGTGCTGCACGAGGCGAGGCTGGGTCTGGACGCGCTGTTCGCTTCGGTCGATCTGCTTCTGTTGCCGACCACGCCGCAGACGGCGTTCGCATTCACGTCGCCTGCGCCCTCCAACCAGGCCGATTTCACGGCATTTGCGAACGCCGGCGGCATGCCGGCGCTGAGCCTTGCGGCAGGACTTTCTTCGGAAGGGCTTCCGCTTGGCGTCCAGCTCGTCGGTGCGCGCGGAACAGACGCGCTCGCCCTCGAGGCGGGCCAAGCGTGCGAGGATGTCCTCGGGTTTTTCCCGCCCCCGATGCTCGGTGTCTAGCGAGGACTAGTCCAGCGCAGTCTCCGCGTCCGCGCGCACGCTTTCCTCGCGGATCAGCGCGAGCACTTCGCGCTTCAGGGCATTGAACACGGGGGAGGTGGTCGCCTCGATCGTGCGCGGTCGCGCGAGCTCGACCACGATGCGTTTTTTGATCCGGCCAGGGCGCGCAGTCATGACGTACACGGTATCGGCGAGGAGCAGCGCCTCCTCGATGTCGTGGGTGATGAAAAGCACGGTCTGCTGGTGCCGCTCCCAGACCGCGAGCAGGAGTTCCTGCATGAGTGTTCGCGTCTGCGCGTCCAGGCTCCCGAAGGGCTCGTCCATGAGGAGCAGCTCGGGCTGCATCGCGAGCACGCGCGCGATGCCGACGCGTTGCTTCATCCCGCCGGAGAGCTCCGCCGGGTAGTGCGACGCGAAGCCCTTCAGGCCGACCTGTTCGATGATCTTCTCTGCGAGCGGACGGTAGGTCTGCGCGGGCTGGCCCTGCGTCTTCGGCCCGAAGACGACGTTCTCATAGACCGAATACCAGGGAAAGAGCGCCGGTTCCTGGAAAACGACGGCACGCTTGGGCGAAGGCGACGATACGGGCGCACCGTTCGCGCGTATCTCTCCCCGCGTCGGCGCGTCGAATCCAGCCACCATGTTGAGGAGCGTGGATTTGCCGCAGCCCGACGGGCCGAGGATGGCGGTGAAGGAGTGCGGGCGGATTTCGAGGTCGATTCCCTGCACGGCTTCGACGCGTCTATCCCCCTTGACGAATTCCTTCCAGACGCCGCGCAGCTCGAGCGCCGCCGCCTGCCCGGCGTTCATGCGCCGGCCTCGAGGGTCCGCCAGCGCAGCAGGATGCGAGAGGCGTACACGATCACGCGGTCGGAGATGAAACCGAGGAAGCCCACCGAGACCATGGTCGCGACGCAGATGTCCATGCGCCCGACGTAGTATGCGTCCCACAGCACGTAGCCGAGGCCGGACTTCACCGCGATCATTTCGGCGACGATGACCGCGGTCCATGCGACGCCGATCCCCAGCCGCATTCCGGTGAAGATCGAAGGCAGCGCCGAGGGGAACACCACTTTTGTGAGCACCGTGCCGGCGCCCGCGCCCATCATGCGCGCCGCGCGCAGCAGCAGCAGATTGGTGTCGCGCACGCCGTGGGTGGTGTTCACAACGATGGGATAGAACGCGCCTAGACCGATGAGAAAGAGGGCGCTCGCGTCGTAGATGCCGAAGACCGCGATGGCGAAGGGCAGCCAGGCCGTGATCGGCACCGGGCGCAGGAGCTGGATCGTCGGATCGACCAGGCGTCCGGTGAGGCGGTTCCAGCCGATCATGAGCCCGAGCGGAATCGCGACGAGTGCCGCGAGACCGAAGCCCTGCAGAACGCGCTTTGACGAGTAGAGCACGTTGTCGAGCCAGGTGCCCGAGTAAGGCGACAGGCCGCCTTTCGTCACGCCGAAAATCCACACCTCCCAGGAGCGCAACACCTGCGCGGGGGACGGGATAATGCCTTCGGCGACCCAGCGATACTCCACCGTGAGGTGCCAGAGAACGAGGAGCGCCGCCGGGAGCACAAGCGCCCAGGGCGCGCGCAGAACCCTCGCCACGCCCCGGTCCTTCCGCTGCGGCCGCCCCGGACTACTGATTCAGCCCAAGCTGCGCCGGCGTCCTGCCGGTCGCCTTCGAGAGAAACTCGTAGGTGTAGTGCTGCGCGACTTCGCCCGAGACGTCGCGGGTGATGACCCCGTTATCCGACAGGAATTTCGAGATTCGCTTGATCGATTCGAGCGGCAAGGTCGCATCGAGCTGCGTCGTGCGAATCGACTCGGCGGCCACGGCCTCGGGCAGGCCCGCCTTCTCCGCGTAAATGCCGGCCCAGCGCTTCGGGTCCTTGCGGGCGGTCTCGAGCACATCGACGTAGGCGACGACCAGCCGCTGC
>DATHHZ010000523.1:0-2249 GCA_035316965.1 Burkholderiales bacterium
GAGCCGATGCCGCCAGTCAGGCTCGCCACGTTGAGGAGCGGATGCGCGCGGCCGACGAGCGAGCCGTGTCAGCTGAGCTACGGTTGGCAGAAGCCAACGTCCACATGCAGGCGGCAAAAGAGCACCTGATCGCTGCCGCTACTCAGACGGCCACAGCCGACCACCGAACTGAGGACGCGGAGCGTCTGATGAGCTTCGCCGACGAGCAGCTGGTTGTGGCGGCCGCCAAGCTCGCGGAAGCTACGAGCGACAGTGAGGAATACCAGCGCGCACTCTTCCACTACACGCAGCTTGTCCGGCATCGGATGGCCAATCCGCTGCAGGTCATCGTCGGCGCGGCAGCAACGCTGAGGGCCAGGACTGATCTCCCAATCGACGAACATCTCGCCCTCCTCGACGTGATCGTCAAGGAGGCAGTCGTGCTCGAACGCATCTGTCTAGCACCGAAGATCATGCACCCAAGCGAAAGCACGCTTGACCCCACGCCTACGCTGGGAGAGCGTACTCCGACTGCTGACCTCGCAGTTTCCAGCCCTGAGCACACCGCACCTACGACTGCCAGTCCGCGTCCCTAACGGCGGGAACCTTTCGCGGGTTCGATTCCCGCCGCCTCCACTCATCGCCGGAAGTCCGCTGCGCTTCGCGCAGCATGATGACTTCCGGCGATTTCGGTTTTGATTCCGGGCCTATGGTGGCCAACGCCGGCGGAGCCGGCATCGGCGGCGCAAAGCCGCGGGACGGATTTGGGTTATTTTCGACGGTTCCACCGGTGCTAGTTCCTCGAGTGACTTCGGCGCCTGCGACGCCGTCTGAAGGTTACGCGCAGGCTGCCGCGGTGGTCACGACCTCCGCGAACTCGTCCTGGAGGTTGATGCCGGTCATGCGCGCGATCTCGGCAGCCGGCACCACCTCGCCATCCGGCGCGACGTCGTCGAACGTGTGGGTCGCGTCGAGGACGAACCACACGTCGTACCCAAGGTCGGAGCCGATGCGAGCGGTCGTCTCACAGCAAAAGTTCGTCTGAATCCCGCACACCGCGATCGCGCCGATCCCGCGCTCGCGCAGCCATGCGTCGAGATCGACATCTCCGTGAAACGACGAGTGCACTGTCTTGACAATGCGCAGATCGGGCTCGCCGGCGACGGCCTCTTTCAGCTCGAAGCCGAGCGTGCCGCGCTCGAGCGGTCCACCCTGCCAATCGTGCTGAACGACCACGATCGGGTCGCCGCGCCGCCGCCACGCGGCAATCAGCTTGGCGACGTTCTCCTCGGCATGGGGGTTGTCGCGGGTCCGAGCTCTGGATCCTCGAAGCCGTCCTCAGCTGATGCGGATCAGCTTCTTGTTGACGAACTCGTCGGCCCCGTAGCGGCCGAGCTCGCGTCCGAAGCCGGAGCGTTTCGTGCCGCCGAACGGTAGCTCGGCACCGTCTGCGCCGACGATGTTCACGTAGACCATGCCGGCGTCGATCCGGTCCGCGACGCGCTCGGCCTGCTCCAGGTCGTTCGTCATCACGTATGAGCCGAGCCCGAACGGCGTGTCGTTTGCCAGCGCGACCGCCTCCTCCTCCGACGGCACGCGATAAACCTGGGCGGCCGGGCCGAACAGCTCTTCACGGTAGATGTCGTTCTCCGGCGTGATGTCCGTCAGCACCGTCGGCTCAAAGTAGTTGCCGTTGCGCTTGCCGCCGGCGACGACCGTCGCGCCCTGCTCGACCGCTCGCCTGACCTGATCCTCGAGGCGGTCGGCCGCGACCTGAGAGGACAGCGGCCCGATTTCGGTCTCGCGCTCGTGCGGATCACCCTGCTTCACAGCGGTGAGCGCGGCCGTGAACTTCTCGAGGAACGGCTCGTAGAGCTCGTCGATCACAATGAACCGTTTCGCGGCGTTGCACGACTGGCCTGCGTTGTCGATCCGCGCGGCGACAGCGTCCTCGACCGTCTTGTCGAGGTCGTCAGTGCCGAGGACGATGAACGGGTCGGAGCCGCCGAGCTCGAGAACGACCTTCTTCAGATTCCGGCCAGCGATCTCCGCGACGGCGGCGCCGGCGCGCTCGGAGCCGGTGACGGATACGCCACGGACGCGCGGATCGGCGATTACCCACTCGATCTGCTCGTTCGTGGCGTAGATGTTCACGTATGCGCCGTCGGGGAAGCCGGCATCGCGGAACATCTGCGCCATCGCCTCAGCCGACTGCGGGCACTGGGGTGCGTGCTTCAACAGAAGGGTGTTGCCGGTGATCAGGTTCGGCG
>DATHHZ010000524.1:0-2422 GCA_035316965.1 Burkholderiales bacterium
CGCTTTTTCCGGGATCGGCATCAACCCGCATTACGGCACGCCCGCCAATCCCTACGACCGCGGCAAGCGAAGGATTCCCGGCGGATCGTCCTCGGGCGCGGCCGTATCGGTCGCAGACGGCATGGCGGCATTCGCGCTCGGTACCGACACCGGCGGCTCGGTGCGCATTCCGGCGGCGCTGTGCGGAATTGCCGGATTCAAGCCGACCCGGAGGCGCGTTCCGCTCGTCGGGGCGTTTCCGCTCTCCACCACCCTCGATTCCGTCGGGCCGCTCGCGCCCACGGCGGCCTGCTGCGCAACCGTCTTTCAGGTGCTCGCGGGCGAGTCGCCGCGCCCGCTCACGGCCGCCGAGTTTCCGGGGCTGCGCCTCGGCGTGCCGAAAAATCACATGCTGGAGGATCTCGACATCGAAGTCGCCGAGGCATTCGATGCGGCGATGCAACGCCTGTCGCGACGCGGAGCGGTGATCGTGCCGCTCGCCGTGCCGGAATTCGACGAGGCGGCGAAGGCGAACTCAGGGGGCGGGATTTCCCCGCCCGAGGCCTACGCCGTGCACCGCAGATGGATCGACCGCGAGCATGAAATCGACCCGCGCGTGCTGGAGCGGATCCTGCGCGGGGGATTCGTCCTGGCGGCCGATTACATCGAATTGCTCGCGACCCGCGCCCGACTCATGCGGCGTTTCACGCGGGCGCAGTACGATATCGACGTCATGGTGATGCCCACTGTGCCGCGCATCGCTCCTCCGATCGAGGGTCTGGAGCGCAGCGCCGAGACTTTCCGCCTGGCGAACGGCAACATGCTGCGCAACACCAGCCTCATCAATTTCCTCGACGGGTGCGCGCTCACGCTGCCGATTCACGCGCCCCGGCAGGCGCCGGTCGGGCTGATGGTGGTCGGTTTTTCGGGCGAGGACGAGCGCGTCCTCTCGGCGGGGCTCGCGATCGAGGCCGCGTTGGCCTACCAAGGGCCGGTTCTCGTAGAATGAACATCCAAACGGAGGGGATCATGAGACACAAAACACCAAGCACGGTCGCCATCGGTTTTGCCGCTGCGCTCCTCGCCGCCGGGCCGGCGCTCGCGCAACAGAAAGTGAAGATCGGCTTCATCACGACGCTCTCCGGCCCCCAGGGGGTCGTCGGCGAGTACATGAAGAACTCGGTCGAGCTCGCCCTCGATCACCTCGGGCGCAAGATGGCTGGGCTCGAGGTCGAGGTGATCTACGGCGACGACCAGGTGAAGCCCGACGTCGGCAAGCAGGTCGCTGACGAGATGCTGAAGAAACACCAGGTCGACTTCGTGGCGGGAATCATCTGGTCGAACGTCATGCTCGCAGTCGCGCCCACGGTCACCGACGCGGGCAAGTTCATGATCGGCACGAACGCCGGCCCGCACGAGCTCGCCGGCAAGATGTGCAACGAGCTGTTCTTCACCACTTCCTGGCAGAACGACGATACGCCCGAGGCGATGGGAAAGGTGATGCAGGACCAGGGCATCACCGACGTGTACGTCATGGCGCCGAACTATGCGGCCGGCAAAGACATGGTGAACGGGTTCAAGCGCTCCTACAAGGGTCGCATCGTCGACGAGGTCTATACACGCCTCGGGCAGACGGACTACCAGGCGGAGCTCTCCCAGCTGCGCTCCAAGAATCCGAAGGCGGTATTCGTTTTCTACCCGGGCGGCATGGGCATCTCGTTCCTGCGGCAGTACTCGGAAGCGGGGCTTCGCGGGCAGTTCCCGCTGTATTCAGTGTATACGGTGGACGAGATCTCGATCCCGGCGGTGAAGCATGCCGCGCTCGGCCAATACGAGACCCGCTACTGGAGCCCGGACCTGAAGAATCCGGCGAACCAGAAATACGTTTCGGACTACCGCAAGAAATACGGCAAGATGCCGGTCTTCTACGGAGCGCAGAGCTACGATGGCATCCTGCTGATCGATTCGGCGGTGCGCGCCGTCAAGGGCAATCTCACCGACAAGAAAGGAATGATCGCCGCGATGCGCAAGGCAAACTTCGCCTCCACGCGGGGCAAGTTCGCCTACAACACCAACCATTTCCCGATCCAGAACTTCTATCTGCTGAAGACGGTCACCGGGCCGGCGGGCCAGGATCCGGTGATGGAGATCCAGAAAACGGTTTTCACCAACCACAAGGATTCCTACGCCAAGGAATGCGGGATGAGGTGGTAGGGGCAGCGGGCCTTCTGCAACGAACCTGGGGCGCGGTCTGACCGCGCCCCTTTTGTTTTTCGCATGAATATCGTTCTGGTCCTCGAGCAGACTCTCAACGGGCTGCAGCTCGGGGTGATGCTGTTCCTGATGGCGGCGGGCCTGACGCTCGTCTTCGGCATCATGAACCTGGTGAACCTCGCGCACGGCTCGCTCTACATGGTGGGGGCCTACCTCGCGACCTACTTCT
>DATHHZ010000525.1:0-9789 GCA_035316965.1 Burkholderiales bacterium
CTTTTTACAACGCTGCGGTGTACGTCGAGCAGCTGGCAGGTCAGAGCCAGACCGCGGTCTCTCAGGCGGCGCAAGCCTCTCGCGGCAGCCGGCTCCTGGTCGAGCAAACCACCGCGCTCGAACGAGTGGTGCGCCAGTATCTCATCCTCGACGATGAGGAACTCCTCAAGGACTACGCTCGGCTGAGGGCGAACTTCAAGGCGAATACCAGCGAGCTGTCCCTGCAGCCGCTAGACGAGCCGCAGTTGCACGAGCTCAACAACACGATCGACAAGGAGCAGGGGCTTTACGAACAGTTGCTCGGCAAACCGAAGACGGCGCTCGACAAGAAGGCGCTCGTAGAAGGCTACTTGGTACTGTCGGAGCTGGCGCGGGACGTGCTCAACACGAGTAACGCCTTGATCGACCGCGAGGTGGAGTCCATGCGACGCACGGGCGAGCGCGCGCAGCGCATCCTCTGGCTGCAGCTCGCGGCGACGATACCGCTCGGCGTACTCCTCGCGGCCGGGGTCACCTTCCTCATCGCGAGACCGATCCGCCAGCTGGACCAGGCGATCCGGCGCCTCGGCGCGGGCGAGTTCGAAGGCGACATACGGGTCGGCGGGCCGGCGGACCTGAAATACCTGGGCAGCCGGCTCGATTGGCTGCGTCAGCGGCTGATCGAGCTCGAACAACAGAAGCGCTTGTTCCTGCGGCACGTCTCGCACGAGCTAAAAACGCCGCTGACAGCGCTTCGTGAAGGATCCGAGCTGCTGGTCGAGGGGACCGCCGGGCCGCTCTCGCCGGGCCAGCGCGAAATCGTAGAAATCCTCCGGCAAAAAAGCGTGCAATTGCAGCAGCTGATCGAGGGCCTGTTGAACTACCATCGAGCTCAGGAGAGCGTGGGGCGTCTGGAGCTGACGGCGGTGCGATTCGACCGGGTCGTGGAACAGGTGCTCGACGATCATCGGCTCGTAGTCCAGGCCCGCGGCATCCGCGCCGACCTGCAGCTGGACCCGGTCATACTTCAAGCGGACGAGGAAAAATTACGCGCTGTCGCGGCGAATCTGGTCTCCAATGCGATCAAATACTCTCCGGACGAGGGTATGATTTCCCTGGCGCTGCGACGAGAGGGGGCTGAGGTGGTGTTCGACGTGAGAGACGCGGGTCCGGGAATTCCCCCCGAGGATCGCGATCGGATATTCGACTGGTTTTATCAGGGCGAGGACGTCCATCACGGCCGCGTGCGGGGCAGCGGTCTGGGGCTCGCGATTGCAAGGGAGTTTGTGGTGGCTCACGACGGTCGAATCGAGGTCGTGAGCGATCGCGAAGGCGGCGCCCATTTCCGCGTCACGCTTGCGGCCGGGTCGCCGCGTCCCGAGCCGTGATCCGGATCGTCGCAATCCTCTGCTGCATCTCGGTGCTCGCCGGGTGTGCCGCTTTTTCAACACTAGGTGCTCCCGGAGCCTCAGGCGTTCCTTCGGCCCGTGAGAACCGCGAATCGCGCCAGGTCATCGAGCTGATCGCTTACACCCAGAGAGTCGCGGCGCTTCAGGCCGAGGAGCAGCAACGCGAATTGAACGCTTCGACCCAGTTGCTTTCCAAGGATCGCGGCGCCTACGGGCGGGTCCGGCTCGCGCTGCTGCTTGCGCTGCCCGGAACGGCGTTCAACGACGACACCCGAGCTGCGGGCCTGCTTGACTCCCTCGCGGGCGCGGGGGCTTCCGAATCGCCGCCGGGCCCCATGCAGCAGTTTGCCGGACTGCTTCACGCCCAGATCAGCGAGCGCTTGCGCGAGCAGCGCCGCACGGCTCAACTTAAGGAGCAGCTCGAGGCACTGAAGGCGGTCGAGCGCAATATCATAGAACGCGAGCAGGCGCGGCCAAGATGAGCACCATTCTTCTCGTCGACGACGATCCGGATATTCTGAAACTCATTTCCCTGCGACTTACCGCCGCGGGCCACAGCGTCAAGGGAGCGGACAGCGGGGAGAAGGCGCTCGCAGTGCTCGCGGCCTCGCGCCCCGAGCTCGTCATTACGGACCTCAAGATGGGCGGAATGGACGGTTTGACCTTGTTTGACGAAATCCGCAAGCAGGCGCCGACTCTTCCCGTCATCATCCTGACTGCGCACGGCACGATCCCCGAGGCGGTCGCCGCGACCCGCCGCGGGGTTTTCGGGTTTCAGTCCAAGCCGTTCGACGGAAAGCACCTGCTCGACCAGGTGGAACAGGCGCTGCGGCTTTCCGGAGTCGGCCCGGGTGAGGGCGAGGAGGACTGGCGGCGCGAATTCGTGACGCAGAGCCCGAAAATGGAAAACGTGCTCCATCAGGCGCGCCTGGTTGCCCAGTCGGAGGCGAGCGTATTCATCTACGGAGCGAGCGGTACGGGAAAGGAGCTCCTCGCGCGCGCGATACACCGCGCGAGCCACCGCTCGCAGGGACCCTTCGTAGCCGTCAATTGCGCGGCCATCCCGGAAAATCTGCTCGAATCGGAATTGTTTGGCCACCGCAAAGGCTCGTTTACCGGTGCGAGCTACGATCACAAGGGGCTCATCCCCGCCGCCGACGGAGGGACGCTGTTTTTGGATGAAATCGGCGACATGCCCCTTGCTTTGCAGGCCAAGCTCTTGCGCGTGCTGCAGGACCGCGAAGTGCGTGCGGTCGGCGCGACTCAAGGGACGACGGTCGACGTGCGCATCATCTCCGCCACGCACCGCGACCTCGACGCCCACATGAAAGCGGGCCGATTCCGCGAGGATCTCTACTATCGACTGAACGTGGTCTCGCTCGCTCTCCCGCCCCTCTCCGAGCGGCGTGAGGACATCGTCCCTTTGGCGGTGCATTACCTCAGAGTCACCGCTGCGCGTTACGGAAAGGACGTCCAGGCAATAGCTCCGGAGGCGCTTCAAATGCTCCTTGCAGCACCTTGGCCGGGCAACGTGCGGCAGCTCGTCAACGTGATCGAACAGGCGGTTGCACTCTGCACTTCTGGCGTCGTGCCGGCCTCGCTCATCCAGCAGGCGTTGAAAGAGGAGCCCGCGCAGCTCGCGTCGCTCGAGGAGGCGCGGGGGGCCTTCGAGCGCGAATACCTGGTTCGCATCCTGCGCATCACCGGCGGCAGCGTGACCCAGGCGGCGAAGCTCGCGCAGCGCAATCGCACCGAGTTCTACAAGCTGCTCGAGCGCCACAAGCTCGAGCCGAAGATGTTCAAACCCGAAAAGGGCTGAAACCGGCCAATCGCGCGCGGGATCGGTTCTCGTTGTCGCCCCGGGGCGACAACAAATTCCCTTTCTCATCAGCTCGATTTTCGTCGGGCGCTGGAAACCGTCGTTGACAAGCGACGCATCGAGAATCTTCGGCATCCGGGGATTGCCGATAACCCATTGAGTTAGCTCGAAAGCTTGATGTTGGCACGGGGATTGCACTCATGCCTGCGATTCCAGCGCGATTCTAGTGGCGGGAGAAAACAATTTGCTGAAGCAAGCGCGCTCCAATCGAGACAAATGCGGATCGATCCTCTCTTCACAGGACGGGCGGTTTCGGTGCTGATTGCGAGCCTGATCGGCGTCGGCGCCGTCACGGGCTTGCTGCACAGCGGGCTCTCGCTAAAGCAGGGCGACGCGCGGCCGGCAGACCCCGGACGCAAATCCGTCCCGGCAAGCAGCTGTGCGTTGTGCGGCACGGTCGAGTCAATCCGGACCGTCGAGGTACGCGAGGAAGCGGGCGGTGCCGGTGCTGCGGCAGGTGCGCCCGCCGCCAGCGGATCCGGCGAGCAGACGGGCGAGGGAGGCGGCACTGCGGTCACGGTCCTCGGGGCCGGAGGCGCCATTGCCGGGAACGAGATCGAGAAGAACTTGAAAAAGCGCTACGCATATCGAGTGACTGTGCGCATGGACGACGGCTCCTTTCGCACGATTTCTCTGTCGAGCCCGCCCACCCTCGCCGTAGGCGATAAGGTCCGGGTGGTGGAAGGCAAGCTCGTGCGCACATGAAAAGTCGGGTATAAGAAAACCCTACTTGTTCAAGTGAGGAGGAAAAAAGATGCCAAGCCTTAACCGGACCGTCGCAAATATTCTTGTCGTCAGCCTGTGCGCCCTGGGTCTGCCGATTCCGGCTGTGCAAGCCGAGCTGGTCGCAACCGATCGGGTCGAAACCGCCCAACAGGATGGGTTTTCGGGGCGCGAGCTCCTGGGTTCGCTTCTTGACCGGGCCGATGTCCGCGCGGCACTTGAGCGGCAGGGTGTGAGTGCCGTCGACGCGAAGGCCCGCGTCAACGCCTTGAGCGATGGCGAAGTCGAGCGGCTCGCCGCGCGGTTCGACTCGCTTCCCGCAGCGGGCAACGGGTTCGAGAGCGCGCTGTGGCTTGGGTTTCTCGTGTTTGTGATCCTTCTCGTAACCGATATTCTGGGCTTCACCAAGGTTTTCAGCTTCACCCGGCCGGCCAAGTGATCCTCCCCTCTCGACCGCGCCGGTGTGTCGCCCGCCGCCTCACGGCGGCGGGCATCTTTCTTCTCGGGCTTGCAGGCTGCGCCACGCCGCAGCTGCAGGCCCTGATCGGGAGCGGTGCCGCTGGGATTCCGCAGCGCGTAGAGCTCGACGCGGTCCCGTTTTATCCGCAGGAGGATTATCAATGCGGTCCGGCCGCGCTCGCAATGGTGCTCGGAGCCGGAGGCAAGGCGATCGAGCCGGAGGCGCTGCGGCCGCAGGTCTATCTCCCCGATCGGCACGGGAGCCTGCAGATCGAGATGCTCGCGGCGGCGCGCCGCAACGGCTTCGTTTCGATCGAACTCAGTCCGAACCTTTCGGATCTCCTCGCCGAGATCGCTGCCGGAAACCCCGTGGTCGTGCTGCAGAACCTCGCCCTCGACCGGTATCCGGCCTGGCATTACGCTGTGGCGATCGGCTACGATCTCAAGGCTCAGCGCATCACCTTGCGCTCGGGCGCAGAGCGGCGCCTCCAAATGTCGCTCGATACTTTCGAACACACTTGGCGGCGCAGCGGCTATTGGGCGATGCTCGCGCTGCCGCCGCGACGCTTGCCGGCGAGCGTGGCTGTAGGCGACTATTTAGGCGCCGTGGCGCGCCTCGAAAAGACCGGTCCGCTCGCGTCGGCTCGGGGAGCCTACGAGCGCGCGCTCGAGCGCTGGGCCGACGATCTCACGGCGCTCATAGGGTTGGGAAACACCGCCCATCGGGCCGGTGATTTCAAAGCGGCCGAACAGGCGTTCCGGCGGGCCACTCTCGTTCATCCGCGGTCGGCCGCCGCGCACAACAATCTGGCCCAAACGCTCGCAGACCTCGATCGTCATGAGGAGGCATTGGCCGAAGCTCGCGTGGCGGTCGGGCGCGGCGGGCCGCTCGAAGACACCTCGATCCGCACCCTGGATGCCATCGTATCGCGCACCGGCCGGGGCGAGCAGGAATGGCACCGATGAACCGAGCGGCGCCAAGGTGAACTTTGCGAACCCTCATGGAAATGCACCGTGGGACAGCTACGCACAGCCTCTGGAGCGGATTGCGGCAGATCCTTACGCACGGCGTCATCACCGCGCTCGCCGTCGCCATCGCGTTTTCGCTCCCCGGGACCGCGAATTACATCCTGAACGAATGGTGGCCTGAGGTCGAGAGCAATGCGAATCTCCTGCTCGCGACCGAGATCGCCCTGGCGTCGGTCCTCGCGCTGCTGTTCAACCTGGCCAAGATTGCCTGGGACAGCAGACAGGGCGTCCTGACCGCACGGCTCGCGTCCCTGATGTATGCGCGCAACGCCGGAGCCGGCTGGTGGTCGCGGCGGCGGGAACGCGCCCTCGTAAGGCAGCTTCCGGCCGCGCGCGACGCCTTCGTCCTGACCCTCACCGGATACGACACGTTTGTCGCCGACGACAGCTTGCTGCGGGGCGTAATCGAGAAGGCGTACGAGATCCGCGTGATGCTGGTCAACCCGGTTGGAAAAGCGCTGCGGGAACGGGCGGATTCCTTGCCTCCGGAGATCACCGTGCTCACGTTACACACCGAGATCGAGGCGACGATCGGGTATCTCTCGGGGCTGCGCAAGTTCGGTAAGAAGGTGAAGCTCAAGTTCTACGACGAGGAGCCGTTCTGGAAGCTTATCGTGCTCGGCGACTACGTCTGGGTGCAGCATTGCCACAGCGGATTCGCGGTCCGAGAGCAGCCCGAATTCGTGTTCGCCCTGCAGCACCGCGAGCCTCGCCACGGTCTCTTCATACCCTTCTACATGGTTTTCCTCAACCAGTGGAATGATGCGCGTCATCCCGAATACGATTTCAGCACGAACGAGCTGGTGTACCGCGACGCCTCGGGAAAGGAAACCGGGCGGGCCGTTCTGGGCGTTCCGATCAACGGCGCCACGGTGCCGCTGCCTTCGTCCCGGGCGCCTGGCGCGGGCGCCGAATCCCGGGCGGCACTGCTGCGCCGCCCGGAACCCGAGCGCACGGCCGCACTCTAGACCGCGATAGGGGCCTTGATCGCGGGGTGCGGGTCGTAAGCCTCGAGGTTGAAATCCTCGTAGCGGAAATCGAAGACGTCCCTTATCGCCGGGTTGAGCCGCATGCGCGGCAGCGGCCGCGGCGAGCGCGCGATCTGCTCTCTCGCCTGCTCCAGATGGTTGAGGTAAAGGTGCGCGTCGCCGAAGGTATGCACGAATTCGCCCGGCTTCAGCCCGCATACCTGCGAAACCATCAGGGTGAGCAGCGCATAGGAAGCGATGTTGAACGGCACGCCGAGGAAAATGTCGGCGCTGCGCTGGTACATCTGGCAAGAAAGCCGTCCTTCCGCCACGTAGAACTGAAACAGGACGTGGCACGGGGGCAGCTTCATCTTGTCGATCTCGGCGGGGTTCCAGGCCGTCACGATGTGGCGGCGTGAATCCGGCCGCGTCCTGATCGAATTCACGACTTGCGCGATCTGATCGATCGCGCCCCCGTCGGCAGAGGGCCAGCTGCGCCACTGCGAACCGTACACCGGCCCGAGCTCGCCGTTCGCGTCGGCCCACTCGTCCCAGATCGTGACACCGCGCTCCTGCAGCCAGTGGACGTTGGTCTCGCCCCTGAGGAACCAGAGCAGCTCATAGACGATCGACTTGAGATGCACTTTCTTGGTGGTCAGAAGAGGAAAGCCGGCGGCCAGGTCGAATCGCATCTGCCAGCCGAACGTGGACAGCGTGCCGGTTCCGGTGCGGTCGCTTTTCTTGTGCCCGTGATCGAGCACGTGACGCATGAGATCGAGGTATTGCTTCATCGGGGAGCGGCCGGAAACGTATTCGAGATCATAGCGCGTGGCGGGTCGAACGCGCTCGCGGCGGGATCGCGCGCCAGGCCCACACCACCGCCAGGGCAAACGCGCAATAGGCGATCGCGAACACCCATTCGGGAAGATTGTAGTAAAGCAGCCACGCAACCCAGCGGCCGATAAAGCTGCGCTCTCCGCGCCCGGTGGTGCGCAATACGTCCTCCCAGAGCGTCAGCGGGCAGGTGAAGCCGAGCAGTGTCTCGATGGCGACAAACACGATCGCGGCGACATGCGCGATGCGAAACGCGCGGTTGCGCACCCAGCTCCAGCGCCCTGCTCCGGCAAGAATCAGCGCAAACCCGCCGACGACGAACAACACGAACAGGACGTGCACGACGAGAACTGCATCGGCGAGCCATGTGGAACCCATCGGGGCGCTCAGCGCCTCTCCGCTTTCGGCTCTCCCGATTCGACCGGCCGCGAAGGATCGGCGCTCCATTCGCTCCAGGAGCCGGGATAGAGACGCGCCCCGCGCAGGCCGGCGACCTCCATCGCGAGAAGGTTGTGGCAGGCGGAAACGCCGGAGCCGCAGTAGTTCACGACTTCTTGCGGGTCATGAGCGCCGAGCACCGCGCCGAACTCTCGTGCGAGCGCTTCAGGTGACTTGAAACGCCCGCTCGCGTCGAGGTTGTCCCGGAAATAGCGGCTGCGCGCACCGGGAATGCGCCCGCCCACGGGATCGAGAGTCTCGTTCTGCCCGCGAAAACGGTCCGGCGCGCGCGCGTCGACGAGCACCATGCCCGGATCGTAGAGGCGGGCGCGGACAAAATCTGCATCGACCCAGTTGGGGTTTGCCTTGCCCGAAAATCGCGCCGGTTGCGGCTGCGGCACCTCGGTTGTCTGCGTTCGCCCTTCGGAGATCCATTGGTTCCAGCCGCCGTCCAGCACGGCAACGGGTAGATGACCCAGCCAGCGCAGCAGCCACCACAGTCTCGCCGCGACCATGCCGCCCTGAGCATCGTAGGCGACGATCTGTTTTCTCGAATCGACGCCCGCCCGCCCCAGTTTCTCCATGAACGTATCCGGATCGGCCAGCGGATGACGGCCGTTGGTTCCGGTCTTCGGAGCGGAGAGATCCTCGTCGAGATGCAGGAAGCGTGCGGTGGGGATGTGCGACGCTGTGTACTCGGCGCGCCCGCGCGCTGGATCGGCCAGATCGTGGCGGCAGTCGAACACCACCCAATCGGGATCTTCGAGGCGCTGCGCGAGGATTTCGGTGCTGACGAGCGCGGTGAGGATCATGCCGCTATCTTACTCGCGGCCGGCACCGAAAAACCCTAGGCGTGCCCGGCCAATCCGCGCTTGATGTGCTCGTGGAAGTGCATCATCCCGTCTTCCATCGGCGATTGGTACGGTCCGACTTCGTTCTCGCCGCGCTCCCACAGGGCGCGCCGGCCGCGGTCCATGCGCCTGGCGATCTCGTCGTCCTCGATCGCGGTCTCCCGGTAGGCGGCCTGCTCGGCTTCGACGAATTCGCGCTCGAAGAGCACGATGTCTTCGGGGTAGTAGAACTCGACGACGTTGGTGGTGTGCGTCGGTGAGCGCGGCAGCAGCGTGCTCACCACGAGCACGTGCGGATACCACTCGAGCATGACGTTGGGGTAGTAAAGGAACCAGATCGCGCCCTGCTTGGCCGGTTTCCCGGCCATGTAGCGGGTGAGAGCCTCGTGCCACTTGGCGTAAGTCGGCGTCCCCGGTTTGGCGAACCCGTCCCTCACCCCCACCACCTGTGCCGAATAGGCCTCGGCGATGTCCCACTTGAGATCGTCGCACGTGACGAAGTTCCCCAGGCCCGGATGATAGGGGATCACGTGATAGTCCTCGAGGTATACTTCGACGAAGGTTTTCCAGTTTTGCTCGAACTCCATGATCTCGACGCGGTCGAGCATGTAGCTGGAGAAATCGAAGTCATCGGCGTTGGCGAATCCGGAGAGGTCCTTTGCAACGTCACGCCTGCCCGCGAACAGCATGCCGTGCCAGTTCTGCAGCGGAGTCTTGCCGAGGTTGAGGCAGGGATTTTCGGGGAAGTGCGGGGCGCCGAGCAGCTCGCCTTTCATGTCGTAGGTCCAGCGGTGCAGCGGGCAGACGATGTTCTGAGCGTTGCCGCGGCCTTCGAGCAGGATAGCCTGGCGGTGGCGGCACACGTTCGACAGGAGTTCGATGCCGTTCGCGTTCCTGACAAGGACCTTGCCGTGATCCATCCGGGCGAGGGTGTGATAGTCGCCCGGGTTCGGCACCATCAGCTCGTGCCCGACATAACCCGGGCTGTTCGCGAAGAGCAGCTCTTGCTCCAGCTCGAAGACCTGCGGGTCGAAGTACCAGGAAACGGGAAGCTGCGATGTGTTGGGTTTGAGTCTTCGCGAACTGGGCAAGTCGGACATACGGCTGGAGGGCTCCCTTTGAGTCGGTGGATCGTAAAATGCGCGCGATTCTAGCCTTTTTTCCCAGGGGGCACCAGGGGTTTTTCGTGTACTTGCGTCCTATTTCCCGCGCAGCAAGGG
>DATHHZ010000526.1:0-4150 GCA_035316965.1 Burkholderiales bacterium
TCTTCAGGGTGACTTTCTTGCGGGTTACCGGCTTTCCTGCCGGCGCCTTGCGTTTGACTTTGGCTTTCGGTTTTCTCTTTGCGGCGGCCATGACGCTCTCCCTGGAGGTGTGCGGGTAGTCAATCCTAGCCGCCTGGATCGAACATATCAACGCGGACCCCTTTTTCCCCTCGGGAGAAGGGCCGGGGTGGGTTTTGAGGCGGCTTCTATTCCAGCAAGTGCGCGATGGAGTTCGCGTAGTAGCGCAGCAGCGGCAGCTCCTTCTCCCGCGCGAGGTAGGCCCCTTCGTTCTCGTCGACGAGGTGCCGCATGAGCAGCATCCGCAGGCCCACGTCGAGCGCGTAGTCGAGATCGCGCCGCGGCACGTAGACGCGCGCCGCGGAGCGCTCGAGCCGCTCGATGAGCCGCTCGACCTCGGACTTCAGCTCGAGCGCCGCGAGCCGGCGCTCGGGATTGCGCACGAACACGGTCGCCATGAGCGGCACCGGCACCGCCGGGACGACCTGGCCCACCGAGCGCATGAGATGCTCGCCCAGCGCCGCCGTCTCACGCTTGCGCTCCTCGCCGGAGAGCCGCTGGAAATCCACGCCGCGCGAGCTGCAGTAGGCGCGCATCGAGACCGGCGAGCCGAAATTCACGCAGGCGTAGCCGAAGCGGTGCCACTCGCTCTTCAGCATCAATCTGAGGTTGTGCGCGGCGAAAGCGAGCGTGGTCCACAGCGTTTTCACGCGGCCGACGCGCCGCGCGTCCGGGCCGGCCGCGAGCAAGAGGCTCCTGTCCTCGAGCACGCGGTCGTAGTTGATCCCGAGCGGCACGAATACGAGGTCGCGCTCGCCCTCGATCCGGAAGCCGCGCATCATGTAGTCGATCACCCCGAGCTTCGGCTCGCGCATGAGCCCGTCGCGCGTGAGGCCCCCCTCCGGAAAGACCGCCTGCGGGACGCCGGCCTCGGTCGCCATCGCGATGTAGCGCTCGAGCACGCGCCGGTAGAGCTCGTCTTTCGAATCGCGGCGCACGAAGTAAGCGCCCATCGCACGGATCAAAGCGGAAAGCGGCCAGATGCGCGCCCACTCGCCCACGGCGTAGGAGAGCGCCGCCTGATCCGCGGCGAGATACGCGGCGAGGACGTAGTCCATGTTGGAGCGGTGGTTCATCACGAACACCACGGTCGCGTCGGACCCGACCTTCGCGATGCCCTCCGAATCGACGTAGCCGATCCGTACGCGGTAGAGGGACCGTGCGATCCAGCGCCCGATCCAGTAGCCGATGCGGAAGTAGAGGTAGGCGTTGAACGCCGGGACGATCTCGCGCGCGTAGCGCTCGACCCTGCGCAGGGCGGCGGGCAGGGTAACGTCCTTGTCCCGCGCGTACTTCTCGGCGGCGGCCTGCACCCTGCGGTCGGCGAGCAGGCTGTGAATGAGCGCCTGGCGCTTGGTGCGCTGGAAGGGCCGGATGCCGATGCGCAGGCGCTCGCCCAGCTCGTCGATCACTTGGTTTGCGGGATGCGTCACCAGGAAGCGCAGCGCAGGCACGACCACGTGCTCGTAGAGCGCCCAGACGGCGAGCGCCGCCATCACTACCAGCAGCCAGGCCGGGATTGCCACGCCATCGCTCATCACCTCGCCTCGTCCGCCAGGAGCTCGCTTACGGCCGCCTCGACGTGCAGCCGGGCGGTGTCGAGCAGCGTCATGCCGATGTATTCCGGACCGATGCCGCCGACGATGCCGATCAATTTCATGCCGGGCGGGCAGCGGACGCGCTATGGCTCCTGCGAATCCATCAAGATGAAGGCGACGCGGCAGGGCTTGCCGCTGCGGTTCACCCAGGCGTGGTTGGTCGCCTGCTGGACGACGACGTCGCCCGCCTTCAGATGCACCTCGCCGTCGTCGAGCAGCATGTCGATCTCGCCCGACATGATGATCGCGTAGTCAAGGCTGCGCGTGCGGTGCATCATCGGATGACGCGGCGGCAGGCCCTTCGCGGGCGCGTGGTCGCCGACGATTTTCATCATCAGGTTGATGTCCATTTTCTTTTCCGTCTCGGGCGAAAGCGGCACAAAATCGACTACGCGAAAGATCGTGCCGTTCTTCGGGGGAACTAGTCCGACCCTGGTCAATGCCCGATCGGCGCTCCAGTTGAAATCGGGCAGGCTCTTGTCCGTGACCCACATTTCTCCCGCCGGATTCGGCGATCGAAAGCTTTTCAGCTGCACCGACCCGTCGTACATCACGACCGCCTTGCCGGAGGAGTCGAGCTTGGTGACGACGCGTCGCACTTCGGGCGGCTGCTGCGCGGCGACCGAACCGGCGAAGATCAACGCGATACCCGGAATCACCCACGATAGATTGCTTGTCATTGTCTTTCTCCCAAAAACGATCGGCGTCGGGGTCCGGCCTTACGCGGGTCTCGCGCCGGCGCGTGTCCTGTCGAGCACCGTCATGGCGGACGCGACGACGCTCGCCACGTCGGAAAGGTTGGTTGGAACGATCATGGTGTTGTTGGTCTTGGCGAGGTTGCCCAGCGCCGCGATATAGAGCTCGGCCACCTTGAGGTTCGCGGCCTGCAGCCCGCCTTCCTTGCCGATCGCCTCGGCGACGACGTTCACCGCCGCAGCGGTCGCATCCGCGACGAGACGCAGCGCGGTCGCCTCGCCCTGCGCCTTGTTGATCGCCGACTGCTTCTGGCCTTCGGAAGTGAGGATCGCGGCCTGCTTCTCGCCTTCGGCGAGGTTGATCTCCTGCTGCTTCTCGCCCTCGGATTTGGCGATCAGCGCGCGCTTCTCGCGCTCGGCCGTGATCTGCGCCTGCATCGCGCGCAGGATCACCTCGGGCGGCGTCAAGTTCTTCACCTCGTAGCGCAGCACCTTCACGCCCCAGGAGCGGCCGGCCTCATCCAGCACCGCGACGATCGAGCGGTTGATCACGTCGCGGCTCTGCAGCGACTGGTCGAGCTCCATCTTGCCGACTTCCGAGCGCAGGGTCGTCTGCGCGAGCTGCACGATGGCGGTGACGTAGTCGGAAGTCCCGTAGGAGGCCAGGCGCGGGTCGGTGACCTGGAAGTAGATGAGGCCGTCCACCACGAGCTGCGTGTTGTCCTTGGTGATGCAAACCTGCTCGGCGACGTCGAGCGGCACTTCCTTCAGCGAATGCCGGTACGCGACGCGGTCGATGAACGGGATGATGACGTTCAACCCCGGCTCGAGAATCTGGTGGAATTTGCCGAGCCGCTCGACGACCCAGGCGCTCTGCTGCGGCACCACGCGCACGCCCTCGATCACGAACACCACCGCCAGCGCGATGATGGCGAAAGGGATCCAGAACGGGCGGATCGGCTCGTAGCCGTAGATGAGGAACGTGGCGACGACGACGGCGATTATCTTGAAAAGCATGCTGCCTCCCAGGGAGCGCGAGATTTCGTCCGCGGCCTGCGCGAGATCAGGCGGGCCGGGTCTTGGAAACTTTGAGGGTGCTGCCATCGACCGAAGTGATATAGAGAATTTCTCCGGGCTCGCCGGAAGCGTCGCCCGCGACCTGCGCATCCCAGAGCGTGTCGCGGTATTTCACGCGAGCGTGGCCTGCGCCCTTGTTCACCCAGGAGTCGAAAGCGGCCGGCTGGCCGAAATCCAGCCCCTGCATGCGCTTCGGAGTGATCGTCTGCCTGTACCGATGTGCCCAGATGAGGCCGGCCACGGCGACCACTGCAGCGCCAAGCGCCTGCCACACGAACGCTCCGCTCGCGTAGCCAACGCCCGCGCCGACCAGGGCCGCGATGCCGAGAACGAGCAGGTAGAACGTTCCCGTCATCAGCTCGGCGATGATGAGGATGAAGCCGGCGATCAACCAGGCGAGGGAAATGTCCACGAGGCGCGGAAGGAAGACACGGGTGCGCCTATGCTACCTCAAGCGTCAAAACCGGGGACAGACCACGGTTTTTTCGCGCAAGCAGCGCGCGCAAGTCGCGAAGCTGCAGTTCTGATCCGGAAGGTTGCGCGCAGGCGAGCTTCGAAAGAATCGGAGCCAGTCTAGTGGTAAATTAGTCACGCGCCGCAGCAAAACTTGACGTCGCGGTACGCCGTAAGCGCGCCCGTTGTCGGACTGGGCGCGTGTCGGGCGTCCTTGGAACATCAATCAGGAGGAGACCGGATGATGAA
>DATHHZ010000527.1:0-6022 GCA_035316965.1 Burkholderiales bacterium
CCGGCACGGAGCACGAGCGCATCGGGATGCCGTTGACGTGCACGGTGCAGGCGCCGCACTGCGCGATGCCGCAGCCGTACTTGGTGCCGGTGAGGCCGACCTGCTCGCGGATCACCCAGAGCAGAGGCGTGGTCGGATCGACGTCGACTTCGTGGGACTTGCCGTTGATTGTCAGGCGCATTTCTACTCCTCCATTGTCGTGCGGGGCTGTGGCCGGGAGATGCGGATTTTCGCGCCCGGATATCCTACCCCTATAATCGGTTCCCGGTGCAGGTCCCGGCAAACCACGGAGGACGCATGGTTTTCGTGAAGCGATTCGCCGCAGTTCTCTCCGTCGCCGTCCTCGCCGCCTGGTCAGGCGCCCTCGTTCAGGCGCAGGCCCCCGACCTGATTCTCCATAACGGCAAGGTTGTCACCGTCGATCCGGCGTTCTCGATCGCGGAAGGCGTGGCGATCCGCGGGGATCGCTTCGTCGCGGTCGGAACGAACGACGCGGTGCGCCGCACGGCCGGGCCGGCGACCCGGATGATCGACTTGCGCGGGCGCACTGTGATTCCGGGATTGATCGACGGGCACCTGCACAACGCGGGCGGCGGGCCCGGCGTGAATCTCTCCGAAGTCCGCAGCATGGCGGAGCTGCTCGCCACGGTCGAGGCGCGGGTCAAGGTGAGCAAGCCCGGCGACCTGGTGGTGTCCAATTCCGACTGGCACGAAGCGCAGCTGCGCGAGAAGTGCCTGCCGCACCGAAGGGACCTCGACCGCGTCGCCGCAGACAATCCGGTGGTGCTGGTGCGCGGCGGGCACGAGTTCATCGTCAATTCGGCCGCGCTCAGGCGTTGGAACATCTCGCGCAGCACGCCGGTGCCGCCGGGCGGGGAGATCGGCCACGACGCGGACGGAGAATTGAACGGCGAGCTGGTGGATACCGCGCGCAGCCTGGTGAAGCTGCCGCCGCCGCCGAAGCTCGCGGCGGAGGAGATCCTCGCGCAGATGAAGCTCTTTAACGCGGCCGGGCTCACCGGCATCCGCATTCCCGGGCAGTTCCAGTTCGGCGGGAGCGCGATCGAGCCCTACCGCATGTTCCAGCAGCTGAAGGCGCAAGGGAAACTGACGATCCGTGTCAATTACCTCATGCGCATTTTCGATTATTCGAGCGTCGAGAAGATGCGCGAGACGATCGCGTCATGGAACGTGAAGCCCGACGAAGGCGACGAATGGCTGCGCATCGGCGGGATGAAGACGCTGGTCGACGGCGGGTTCGAGGGCGGGCACATGCGCACGGCCTATGAGGAGCCTTTCGGCAAGGGCGGGAAGTTCAAGGGAATCCAGGTCGTGCCGCTTGCCGATTACGTCGCCGCCGTGCGCGAGCTGAATCGCCTCGGCTGGCGCGTCGCCACGCACGCGGTGGGCGACGCCGCGATCGATCAGGTGCTGGACGCCTACGCCGCGGCAGACCGCGACCGCTCGATCCGCGGCAAGCGCTGGTCGGTCGAGCACTTCTTCATCGGCCGGCCCGACCACTATCCGCGCGTGAAGGCGCTCGACCTGGTGATCTCGGCGCAGGACCATCTGTATCGCGCCGGCCCGAGCCTGATCAAGTACTGGGGCCGCGAGCGCGCCGAGCAGGTGACGCCGGTGCGGAGCTTCCTCGACCAGGGAATCCTCGTCGCCGGCGGCACCGATTCCCCGGTGATTCCCTACAACCCGTTCTGGGCGATGTACCACTTCATCTCGCGCGAGACGATCTCGGACGGCGTCTACGGCGCCAACCAGGGAATCACGAGGGAAGAGGCGCTGCGCCTCTTCACGATCAACAACGCGAGGCTCAGCTTCGAGGAGAACCTGAAGGGGTCGATCGAGCGCGGCAAGCTCGCCGACTTGGTTATACTCCCGGCCGACATCCTCACGATTCCCGAGAAGCAGATCGAGAGCCTGAAGCCGGTCGCGACCATGGTGGGAGGGCGCTTCGTATACAGCGACCCGGCGGTTCGGCTCGAATAGCGGACCCTGCTGACATGACGCTGTCAGCAGGGCGGCCGCATTCTTTCAGGCGTGCGAATCCCGCACTTCACTTGAAGGAGACTGAAATGAAGAACGCAGTGGTCTGGAGCGAAATCGCGGTGTCCGATCTCAGGCGCGCGACCGCCTTCTACGAGAAGCTGCTCGACGGGAAGCTGAAAGCCGAGAGCTTCGGCCCGTATGAACTCGCGCTGTTCCCGCACGCCGCGGACGGCATCGGCGGCTGCCTGATGAAAGGCGAAGGCTACGAGCCCTCGGGGAAGGGGACGGTGACCTATCTCGCGGCCGAGCCCGGTATCGACGCGGCGCTCAAGCGCGCGACCGCCGCGGGCGCGAAGGTGTTGATGGCGAAGGTGGCGCTGCCCGGCAACCAGGGCTACATCGCCCACGTGTCGGACTGCGAAGGCAACCGCATCGGGCTGCACGCGATGAGCTAGAGAGGCCATGCGGCGCGCCGACCGCCTCTTCCAGATCGTCCAGTTCCTGCGCGGCCGCCGTCTCACGACGGCCGCGTTTCTGGCGGGCCGGCTCGGCGTGTCGCTGCGCACGGTCTATCGCGATGTGCGCGACCTGTCGCTCTCCGGCGTCCCGGTCGAGGGCGAGGCGGGCGTCGGCTACCGGCTGCGCGCGGGCTTCGACGTTCCGCCGCTCATGTTCACGCTGAACGAGATCGAGGCGCTCGCGGTGGGCGCGCGCATGGTGGAGGCGTGGGGCGGGCCGGTGCTCGCCGATTCTGCGCGCACCGCGATCGAGAAGATAGTGGCCGCGCTGCCCGCCGACCGGCGCATCGCGGTCGAGAAGACGCGCCTCTACGCGCCGGCCTTCCACGTCGACGGCCGGGCCATGCGGCAGCTGGAATCGGTGCGCGAGGCGATCGGCTCGCGCCGCGTGCTGCGCCTCGACTACCGCGACTCGGGCGGAAAGCCGAGCGAGCGCGACGTCTGGCCCCTCGCGCTCTACTACTGGGGCCGCACCTGGACGATAGGCGCCTGGTGCGAGCGCCGAACGGACTTCCGCAATTTCCGCGTCGACCGGATCGCGGGCCTCGAGACGCTTGAGCGCCGCTACCCGGACGAGGCCGGCAGGCGGCTCGCCGATTTCATCCGGGCGATGGAGGCGCGGTGATTATCGAGCCGGGGTGAAACGTCTGCCGGTGCCGCCGCCGGTTCGAGGCATCGCGGCGAGGCGCTCGGCCAGTCGGGCGAGGTCTTCGAGCGCCTGAAGGCGCTCGCGCACCGTCATCGAGAGTGCGGCGCGCAGCTGCGCGCGGCGGCTGCCCTCCCAGGTCGCGGTTTCCCAGCCGGCTTCAACGGCTCGATTCATTTGCGGCGCTTCTCCTCCATGATCATGCGCAGGTGCTCGATATCATCCAAGTCCCGCGGGCGGTTGGCAAGCTGTTTCATTGCGATCAGCGTGGAGATCGACACGAAGCGCACCGTGAGGCCCGGCGCGAGCTCTCCCTTCATCGCCGCCTCGTATTCGCCGTCGAAATCGAAAGGCTCGGTCACGAACACGTCGACGGTCACGGGACGGTGGCGATCGCTCGCGAAGTTCAACACCTGCATGCCCTTGTCCCGTATCCACCGCGCGCGCTGCGCTTCGTCCGCGAACTGCTCGGCCTTCACCGGAACGGTGGGACGGTAGCCGAGGCCTGCGAGCGCCTCGAATGCGGTCCGGATGTTGTCCGCCTCGAGCTGGATCACGAGATCGACGTCGTAGGTGAGGCGCACGTATCCGTGAGCGTTCACTGCGAGCCCGCCCGCGACGAGATAGCGGACGCGCGCATCGCGCAGCGCGGCGGCGATCGCCTCGAAGGCGGCAAGCTTCACGCGAGTCTTCTCCCGGGTTGAAAACGCACGCTATTGTATGCTTGCGGGACTCAAGCTATGAGCCGGAGCCCCGACACTCGTAAGCTCTTCGCCGCCGCGGCACTCGTGTCGGCAGGCGGGGCCCTCGCCGCCGAGGCGGTGCTGGTGCACGATATCGCGCCGCCGCATCCGCGCTACACGCAGCTCACGCAGATGACGGCGGAAGTGGCGAAGCGCACGCAAGGGACGCTCACGATCGCCATCAATCCCGGCGGCAAGGTGCTCTATCCAGGGCAGGCGTCGCTGGATGCGGTGAGGAACAAGACCGTTCCGCTCGCCTTCGTCAACAGCGCCTTTCTTCAATCGATCGATCCGGACCTCGGCTTTCTCAACCTGCCGTTCACCATCACCGATCCGTTGATGGCCAAACCCGGAGTGGCGGAGGGCGTCCTCGCGCTCGTGCGCAGTTACGTCGAGCCGCGCGGGCTGAAAGTGCTCGCCCTCATGCGCGGCGCGGACACCATCGTCATTTTCAAAAACCGGCAGGTGCGAACGCCCGACGACATGAAGGGACTGAAGATCCGCGTGGCGGGGCCGGGTGTGTACCAGGACATCGTCAGGAGCCTGGGCGCTGCGCCCGTCGTCTTCCCGGCGATCGAGATGGGCGCGGCGCTCACGCGCGGGGCGATGGACGGCATCATCACCTCGCCCGGCGGTTGGGGCAAGAACGTGCGGGACGCGCCCAGCGCGAGCCTCGTTCCGGGGCTGCTGTTCTATACCTACTTCCTCATCGCCGACAAAGCGTGGTTCGACGCGCTGCCGGCGGTGGAGCAGAAGGCGCTCGCCGATTCCGCGCGCACGAGCGTGACAGAGAAGTGGGCCGAAATGCAGGCCGACGACGCGCGGCTAGTCGCCGAACTAGTTGCGCGCGGTGCTACGTATACAGCGGTGCCGGGCGATGCGGTAGCGGCATGGCGGGAGAGAACCGAGGGTGTGACGCGAGAATTTGCGGCTGCGCATCCGGAGGTGATGAGGCGGTTTCGGGTGGTCATGGAGACGGAGTAATTCCCAAGAAACAGATCGGGCCTCTGGCCGCCGGCTGAGGCAGCCCCGATCGCGCACCGGTCAAACACCCTTCGCTATTGCGATACGCCTGTCTGCCTCCTCCTTGTCGGTTGCGATAGCGGACTACTTGACGCGCTTCCACACCAGTTCGGCGGTTCCGCCGACGGATGCGGCGGGAACGGTGTACTTGAGCTGGTCTCCGGAAACGGTGAAGGGACGCTTCTGCGGAGCGCCGTCCCAATTGGCGTAGGTGCTGGATTCGACGTTGAAGACGATGGCCTTGTCCTCCATTTTGTATTTGCCGAAGTGGGCGATGCTGCCCGCGACGACGGCCTGGTTTTCCTCCGCGCTGCCCTTGGTGCGGTTGTTCGAGGCAAATTTCGGCAGGCTGGCACGCATGATGGTGACCGTATAGCGGCCGTCCGAAGTGAAGACGAGCAGGCCTCGCGGATTGGGTCCGAAGGTGTCGGCTTTCTTGCCCGACGCGTCAACGTATACGGCGGACACCGGGGCCCACGATCCGACAAGGCTCTTCGCTCCCTGAGCGGCGGCGTCGCCGGCGGGCACTGCGAGTGAAGCAAGCAGAAGCGAAGCCGAAATTGCTGCAAGCGTGTTTCGACGGTTCATGATCTTCCCCCTGGACTGTGGATGGGGTCGCTGGACCCCTTGCCTCGCGTTCCCCACGGCCATGTTACTCCTTGCGTCGGGCCGGAAAAGGCCTATGCTGCCGTTAACACGAGGTCGCCGCTTTGACTTCCCGAGGATTCGACTGAGGGGCGCATTTGCATTTCGCGTGTTGGGTAGTGCTTGTCTCGCGCTCGCCGTCTCGGCGGGAGCGCAGGAAACCGCCTGGCGGGTGAGCGTCGGCGGCGGACTGGTGAGCATGCCCAGATTTCCAGGCGCGGACAGCCAGAGAATCCTCGCTTTACCTTTCGTCGCGGCAAGTTACGGCCGGTTCAATCCCCGGCGGCCCTTCATGCCCTGTCATGGCTCACAATTTCCCATCCCGTCAAGGGTTCCGGTAGGTAACCGCTGGCCCCTATTCGCATGAACCGCCACTTTTTCCCCTTCGAGCGAGCGCGGAAATGGACCGTGGGTTTCGCGGCGCGCAGCGCGCGAACCCTCGCCTT
>DATHHZ010000528.1:0-2035 GCA_035316965.1 Burkholderiales bacterium
GCCGATGGGCCTGGACGGGGCGGCGGGCTCCATCGCGCAGCCGGGCAGCAGCGAAGCCGCGGCCAAGGCGCTCGACGTCTTCAGGAAATCGCGTCGGGCAAGTCGATTCATGGCCGCCTCCTATCTCGCTTTTTGCGCCGAGAAATACGCGGCGAGCGCCTCGATCTGCTCGTCGGTATAGCCCTTGGCGAGTTGGTGCATGATGGTCGCGGGGCGCTTGCCGGTCTTGAAGTCCTGCATCTGCTGCACGAGATACGCACGCTGCTGGCCGGCCAAGTTGGGCATCCCCTGAAGGCTGACACCGTTTGTTCCGTGGCAGTTGGCGCAGGCGGCGGCGAGATTACGGCCGAGGTTGGGATCGGCGCCTTGCGCCAGGGCGGATAAGGCGAAAACCGCGCCCGAGGCGAGCGTGGCTGCGAGGACGTAGCGGATCATGTCGGCTCCTCGAGGGTTTTTCTTTTCGTATTTCGAGTGTCCTTCCGGCCCCGCGTACTGTCAAGGGGTGCACCCGCAAAAAACAAAAGCCGCCCCAGGCGGCTTTCGTTCGATGCATTGGAAAAGACTCATGTTTCCGGTGCCACCTCGGGCATTTTTTCTTCGACAAACTTGAGCGTGATCTTGTCCGCCTCGTCGATATCCACCGTGACCTTCCCGCCGTTGGCGAGCTTGCCGAAGAGCAGCTCATCGGCAAGCGCCCGGCGAATCGTGTCCTGGATGAGCCTCGACATCGGGCGCGCACCCATCAGCGGATCGAAGCCGTGCTTGGCGAGGTGCTCGCGCAGCGCGTCGGTGAATACCGCATCGACCTTTTTCTCGTGCAACTGGACCTCGAGCTGCATGAGGAACTTGTCCACCACGCGCAAGATGATGTCGTGATCGAGCGACCTGAACGAGATGGTCGCGTCCAATCGATTCCTGAACTCCGGAGAAAACAGCCGCTTGATTTCGGCGCTCTCGTCGCCCTGCTCTTTCTTCGCGGTGAAGCCCATCACCGGCCGGTTGAGCGCATCGGCGCCGGCGTTGGTCGTCATGACGATGATGATGTTCCGGAAATCGGCCTTCCTGCCGTTGTTGTCGGTGAGGGTGCCATGGTCCATTACCTGAAGCAGGATGTTGAAGATGTCCGGGTGGGCCTTCTCGATCTCATCGAGGAGCAGCACCGCATACGGCTTCTTGGTGACCGCTTCCGTCAGAAGGCCGCCCTGGTCGAATCCCACATAGCCCGGAGGTGCACCGATGAGGCGCGACACCGCGTGCCGCTCCATGTACTCGGACATATCGAAGCGGTGCAATTCGATCCCCATGCAGTACGCAAGCTGGCGTGCGACCTCGGTCTTTCCGACACCTGTTGGACCCGAGAAAAGAAAGGCCCCGATCGGCTTCTGCGGATTGGCAAGACCCGAGCGCGCTGTGCGGATCGCCGACACCAGCGCTTCGATAGCCTGATCCTGGCCGAACACGACCGCTTTCAAGTCGCGATCGAGGTTCTTGAGGGCGGCGCGGTCGTCCTGCGATACCGAGGCCGGGGGGATGCGCGCAATCTTGGAGATGATTTCCTCGATCTCGGTTTTGCCGACGACCTTCTTCTGCTTGGACTTTGGCAGGATCTTCTGCGCCGCGCCTGCCTCATCGATGACATCGATCGCCTTGTCGGGCAAGTGCCGGTCGTTGATGTAGCGGGCGGAGAGTTCGGCGGCGCTGGTGAGCGCGTTGCCGCTGTACTTGATGCCGTGGTGCGCCTCGAAGCGTGATTTCAGGCCGCGCAGGATCGCGACCGTCTCCTCGACGGAAGGCTCGGGCACGTCGATCTTCTGGAAGCGCCGCGCTAGCGCATGATCTTTTTCGAACACGCCGCGGTACTCGTTGTAGGTCGTCGCGCCGATGCATTTCAGCGCACCCGAAGAGAGCGCCGGTTTCAGAAGGTTCGAAGCGTCGAGCGTCCCGCCCGAAGCGGCGCCGGCGCCGATGAGCGTGTGGATTTCGTCGATGAATAGAATCGCATTCGGGTTGTCTACCAGCTGCTTCAACACCGCCT
>DATHHZ010000529.1:0-4418 GCA_035316965.1 Burkholderiales bacterium
GCCTGGTGCGCCATGCGCGGCCTGGCGGTGACGCTACAGGACCAGTCGCCCGAGCGCCTCGCGCCGGCGATGAAGCGCGCGGCCGAGCTTTTCAAACGCCGGCTGCGCGACAAATCCCGGATTCGGGACGCGCTCGACCGGTTGATTCCCGACTTCGCCGGGGACGGAGCGCGGCATGCCGACGTCGTCATCGAGGCGATTTTCGAGAACCTGCAGGCCAAGCGCGAACTGTTCGCGAAACTCGAAGCGCAGGCGAAGCCGGAGGCGCTCCTCGCTTCGAATACGTCGAGCCTCAAGCTCGCCGACATCGGCGCGAAATTCAGGAATCCGTCGCGCCTCGTGGGAATCCATTTCTTCAACCCCGTGCCGCAGTTGCAGCTGGTCGAAGTGGTCAAGGGCGCGGTTACCGACGCGGAGATCGCGAAGCGGGCGGCGGCGTTCGTGCGGCAGATCGATAAACTGCCCCTGCCGGTCAAGGACTCGCCGGGCTTCCTCGTCAATCGCGTGCTCGGTCCTTACATCGACCAGGCGCTGCGCATGGTGGACGAAGGCGCCGCGCCGGAGACGCTCGACGCGGCGGTCACGGCGTTCGGCATGCCGATGGGACCGATCGAGCTGGCCGACACGGTGGGCCTGGATATCTGTCTCGCGGTGGGGAAGGAATTGGCGGGCGAGCGCGCGGAACCTCCGAGGAAGCTCGCCGAGCTTGTCGCCGCGGGAAATCTCGGCAAGAAAACCGGCCGCGGCTTCTACGTCTGGCAGGACGGCAAGGCGCGCAAAGGCGCCGCGCGCGGCGCCACGCCCGAGCTCACCGACAAGCTGATCGCGCCCTACCTCGAGGAAGCTCAGGCAGCGGTCGCCGAAGGCATCGTCGCCGATGCCGACCTCGCCGACGCGGGGCTCATCTTCGGTACCGGTTTCGCGCCCTTCCGCGGCGGACCACTGAACTATCTGAAGAGCAAGGCCGGAAATTCCTTGAGTCTTCGCACGCGGTGACATTGCGGTAAATAAGTCACATTTTTCGGGACGTTTGCCCTTACGCGATCGGCCGTGGGAGAATTTTGATTCCTGGCCAGAGAGGGTCAAGGTGACTCCAATACCAACGGTCTGTGCGTTGCGCAGCCGCTTGCTCGCAGCGGCGGCAGGATCGCTGCTCGCGCTGTGCGCGAGCCCCGCGATCGCGCAGGCGCCGACGAAGCCGCAGCCGCCCAAACCGCAGTCTCAGACCCCCGCCGCGCCGCAATCCCGGCCACCGATCGCAGCGCCCTCCAAGCCGCCGGCCCCACCGCGATTCGCGATCCAGCGTTTCCTCGTCGAGGGCAATTCCATTCTCGCGCAAGGCGAGCTCGACCGGATTCTCGCGCCGTTTTCCGGAAAGGACCGCGACTTCGGAGACATTCAGCGCGCGCTCGAGGCGCTGCAGGATGTCTACACCGACCGCGGCTACAACGCGGTGCGCGTGAGCGTTCCCGAGCAGGACATTCGTTCGGGCGAGGTGCGTTTGCGCGTGGTCGAGGCGCGAATCCGGCGGGTGCGCGTGCAGGGGAACGGCTTTTTCGACGAAAAGAACGTCAGGGCCGGCCTGCCTTCGCTGAAAGAGGGCACCTCTCCGAATACACGGGCGATCGGCCAGGACGCTCAGCTCGTCAACGAGAACCCAGCCAAACAGGTGAGCGTGGCGCTGCAGGCCGCGGACGACCCCGGCCAAGTCGACGCGACCGTTCGCGTCACGGACGAAAACCCCTCCAGGATCTCGGTGTTCGCGGACAACACCGGCACTCCGAAGACCGGAAACTTGCGCACCGGCGTCGGCTATCAGAACGCGAACCTCTTCAACGGCGACGACGTGATCAATGCGCAGGTGCTCACCTCTCCGGGCCATGCCTCCGATGTGAAAGTCTTCGGCGCCGGATACCGTGTGCCGGTATACAAATTGAGCGGCATCGTCGATGTCCTCGCCGGGTATTCGAGCGTCAATTCCGGCACGGTGCTGGATTTTTTCACCGTGTCGGGCAAAGGGACGGTCTTCGGACTTCGCTATACGCAGCTGCTGGGGCGCATCGATACCTACGAGCATCGTGTCGCGCTCGGATGGGATTACCGGGCGTACAAGAACAGCGTCATTTTCGCGGATGTGGACGGGTCACAGGTTCCGGACATCACGGTCCGGCCCGCCTCGCTTACCTACAGCGGCCGCGCCTCCCAAGTCGGCCGGGATCTGTCCTTCAACCTCTCCTACTCGCACAACATTCCCGGGGGCAACAAGGGTGACCAGGCGGCCTTTGATGAGCCCAATCTGCGCGCCGGCGCTTCGGCCAAGTATTCGATCTGGCGCGCGGGCGCTGCTTTCTCGCAGCTGCTGCCATCCGATTTCCTCATGCGCGCGGCCCTGAACGCCCAGCAGACCAAGGACCTGCTCATCCCCGGCGAGCAATTCGGGATGGGTGGGGCGGACAGCGTGCGCGGCTACTATGAGCGCGAGACGGCAAGCGACAACGGAACGCGTTTCTCGCTCGAGGGCTATGGTCCGGATTTCGGGACGGCGATCGGCAGTGCCTGGAAAGTTCGAGCGCTGATTTTCGTCGACATGGCACGTGGTCGCGACAATCCGCCGGCGCGCGATCTCAATAACGCCACCAACGGCTTGGACAGCGTCGGCATCGGCCTGCGCGCGAACCAGGGCAAGTCGTTCGCGTTCCGGCTCGATGTGGCGCGCGCCACCCAGGACGCGGGGACCCGCATCAAGGGAGACACCCGCGTGCATTTCGCTGCTGCTTACAGCTTTTGAGGCGGACCGCCTGTGCGAAAAGTCACATTCCGAGCCCGCAACCGAGGTCTAGAATGAGTTTCCCGTTTGCTGCGGGAATGAAGTCTATCGGAGGGATAGCCATGTCGAATGCCAAGCCCAGGCAACGAGGCGATTTCAAGCCCAAGCTGATCGCGCTATCGGTGGCCGCCTGCTTCAGTCTTTCCACCGCGCAGAGCCTCGCCAATCCCACGGGAGGCACGGTCAGCTCGGGCAGCGCGAGCTTCGCCAGCTCGGGCAACACGCTGACGATCACCAACAGCGCCAACGCCATCATCAACTGGCAGAGCTTCTCGATCGGCGTCAACGAGATCACGCGGTTTCTGCAGTCCTCGGGGTCCTCCGCGGTGCTCAACCGCGTGGTGGGCGCGAACGGAGTGATCCCGCAAAGCGTGATCGACGGGGTGCTCGCCTCCAACGGCCGGGTGTTCCTGCTCAATTCGAGCGGCATTCTGATCGGATCGAGCGCGCGCATCGACGTCGCCGGATTCGTGGCTTCGAGCCTGAATCTGTCCGACCAGGACTTTCTCAACGGGCGGCTGCGCTTTACCGAGACTCCGGGCGCAGGCGCAGTCTCCAACGCCGGCGTCATCGACACGAGCTCCGGCGGCCCGGGCGGCCGAGTGTTCCTGGTCGGCCCGGACGTGCAGAACTCGGGCGTCATCCGCTCCCCGCAGGGCCAGATCGTGCTCGCCGCGGGCAAGAGCGTGGAGCTCGTTTCCGAGAATTCCCCCTTCGTGACCGTGCGCCTCGTCGCGGACACCGAGCAGGCGCTCAACGTAGGACAGCTGATCTCCGACTCCGGCCGCATCGGCATGTTCGGCGCGCTGGTTCGCCAGGGCGGCTTGGTGGAGGCGAACAGCGCCGTGGTCGGCGCCAACGGCGAGATCCGGCTCGTCGCGACCAAGGATCTGACACTCGACGCGGGCAGCAGGACCACGGCAAATGGTGCTAGCGGCGGCAACGTCCTCCTGCAGGCCGAGGGCGGCACCAACCTCATCTCCGGAACCGTCGAAGCCAAAGGCAGCTCCGGACAGGGCGGAACGATCCAGGCGCTCGGCGTGCGCGTCGGAGTAATCGGCCACGGTGTGATCGACGCATCGGGCGACGCGGGCGGCGGCACGGTTCTCGTAGGCGGCGACGCGCACGGCGCCAATCCCGGCGTTCAGAACGCGCAGCAGACCGTGATCGGTCCGGACGGGATCATCCGCGCCGATGCGGGCACCACCGGCGACGGCGGCCGGGTGATCGTATGGTCGGACGAGTCCACGAAGTTCTTCGGCAGCATCTCCGCGCGCGGCGGCTCACAAGGGGGCAACGGCGGATTCGTCGAGACTTCGGGAAACGTTCTGCAGGCATTCGGCAGCGTGGACACGAGCGCGCCGAACGGAAGGACCGGCAACTGGCTGCTCGATCCGCTCGACATAACCATCTCGGCTGCCGGGAATGGCTTGCTGACCTGCTCAACCGGAATCTGCTTCGACGACCTGCCGAGTTTACTTTCCGACATTTCGGTCAACACGATCAACGCCAGTCTTCTCACAACTTCGGTCACGCTCCAGGCGCATCGCGATATCACTCTGCAGACAAACCTGAACCTCACCAATGGAGG
>DATHHZ010000530.1:0-7669 GCA_035316965.1 Burkholderiales bacterium
GGCCGTATCGATACAATAGTACTTACCCGTGTCCAACCGCAGGCAACCCCAACCGGACGTGCCCGGTCATTTTCGTGGCCAGCGGAGTCCCGTCGGTAAACGACCCGAACAATCGACCGCCTTCCGTAGGGTTCTTCGACGACATCAAGCGTGGCTACACTCAGAAGGCGATCTTCGGCTCGGTCGACTTCGACCTCATCCCGCAGACGCTCACCCTGACGGCCGGTACCCGTCGCTACTCGATCAACAGCACCGAGAAGGGGGCGGTGGTGGGCAGCTTCGGATGCAAGCTGATATTCAATCCAACCGCGCCGAATCCCTGCCTCAATCATTCCAACGAGACCAACCTCGACTCGCTGCACCTCGACAAGACCGATACGGGCTTCAAGAGCCGCGCCAACCTGACCTATAAGGCCACCGCGGACGCCCTCGTCTACTTCACCTGGTCACAGGGCTTCCGCGCAGGCGGCTTCAATCGCCCAAACTCGGTCACTAGCGGGCCGCTCGCAGGGATTTTCCTGCCACCGATCGTCTTCAAGCCGGATACGCTCACCAACAAGGAGCTCGGCTGGAAGACCGAGTGGTGGGATCACCGCGTGCAGTTCAACGGCGCGATTTACCAGGAAGACTGGAAGAACGCGCAGATCGCGGTGTTCGACCCGGGTGCCACCGGCAACCTGACCTTCACCACCAATGGCGGCACCTATCGGGTCAGGGGACTCGAGACCACGTGGGTTGCACGTGTGACGCACGCACTGACGCTCACCGCCGCGGCGGCCTGGAACCGGACCGAGTTGATCGAGGAAGCCGCAGTTCCCGACTTGCAAGGCAATCCGATCAACTGGGGCTCAATCATCGTCAACGGCAAGCCGCTCAGCAATCCCGCAGGCGTGAAGGGTGACCCGCTCGCGGGCGCGCCACCGTTCCAGGCTAACGCGCGCGCCCGGTACGAAGTCAACCTCGGCAGTTACCAGGGGTTCGGGCAGCTCGCGGTACTGCACACGGCGCACCAGTTCTCGAGCACGGACCGGCTGACGAAGGACCTGCAGGGCAATTCGATCGCGTACGACAACCCGGCCTACACGACCTGGGACGGAGCGCTCGGTATCTCCAAGGACGCCTGGACCGTGCAGTTGTACGGCGAGAACCTGACCGACAAGAAAGCCGACCTGTTCTCGAATAACCGGCAGTGGTACAAGGCGGTCACCGTCAACCGTCCGCGGACCCTCGGCCTCACCTTCAACTACAGGTTCGTGGGTCCGAAGTAACGCCCGGGCGAGGAGCTTGCGCCACCTGCCTTGCCGGTGGCGCGGGACCCGCCCGGCGGCGCGACCCGGGCCGCCCAAGTTTCCGTAGAATCCGAGGCGGGCAGCGATGCCCGCCTTTTTCTTGTCCGGATCCGGTCCGACGGCGACCGGGTTTCACGAGGACCACCATGGCAGCAGCGCAACCGATGCCGCCCCCGTCGCGGATCGAGGCCGAAGTCCGGCGAGCGCGGGCGCTCGCGGAGAAGGGCCAGTTCGCCGAGGCACTCTCGCTGGCACAGGCGCTGCTCGCCGAGGTGCCCGAGAACCGCGACGTGCTGTACCTCATCGCAGTCAGCCAGCGCTATCTCGGGCGCATCGCGGACGCCCTCAGGACGCTGGCCCGGTTCGCAGCCGTGCATCCCGATTACGGCCGCCTCTACCAGGAGATCGGCCATTGCTACCGCGCCGTCGGCGAGGCGGACGCAGCCATCGAGGCCTACCAGCAGGCGGTCGCCCGCAATCACACACTGTCGGCCAGCTGGAGCGCGCTGCGCGACTTGTATCGGTCGCGCGGGCGCGGCATCGACGCCGACAACGCAGCGGCGCACGTGGCGACGCTCGCGAAGCTGCCGCCCGAGGTCGTTTTTGCGACCAACCTGTTCGTCGAGGGCGAGCTGTATGCCGCGGAGCAGATGGTCCGCCGGTTCCTGCAGACGCACGGCGACCACATCGAGGCGATGCGCCTCCTGGCCCAGATCGGCGTCAAGCTCCAGATCCTTGAGGACGCCGAGTTCCTGCTCGAAAGCGTGCTCGTGTTCGCGCCGGACTACCGTGCGGCGCGCCTCGACTACGCGTCGGTGCTCTCGCAACGCCACAAGTACCTGCGGGCGATCGAGGAGAGCCAAAAGCTCTTGCGGCTCGAGCCGAGCAACCGTGCCTACCGGACCGTTTTTGCCAACGCCTGCAGCGGCCTCGGCCGGCATGACGACGCATTGCAGGTGTACCGGGAGCTGCTGGTCGACAGCCCACAGGCTGAGGACATGCACCTGTCGATCGCGCATGCGCTCAAGACCCTCGGCCGGCAGGCGGAGGCAATCGAGTCCTACCGCGAGGCCGCCGCCGTGCGGCCGGACTATGGCGACGCCTACTGGAGCCTCGCCAACCTCAAGACCTACCGCTTCACCGAGGACGAGCTCGCGCGCATGCGCCACCACGAGGCTGCCGCGGCGACGAGCCTCGTCGACCGCTATCACCTCTGCTTCGCGCTTGGCAAGGCGCTCGAGGATCGCGGCGAGTACGCAGAATCCTTCCGTTACTACGCGCGTGGCAACGCATTCAAAAAGAGCGACAGCCGGTATAAGGCCGAGCTGATCGAGCGCAATACGTCTCTGCAGAAGCAGGTCTGCAGCCGCGAATTCTTCGCACCCCGGCAGGGCTTCGGCTGCCACCGGCCGGACCCGATTTTCATTGTCGGGCTGCCGCGCGCCGGATCGACCCTGATCGAACAGATACTCGCCTCGCACGCGCAGGTGGAGGGCACTATGGAGCTGGCGGACATCCCGCGGCTCGTGTACCAGCTGCAGGGACGCGAGCCCGACGAATCGAAGCCGCGCTACCCGGCGGTCCTGACGGAGCTCGGCGCGGCGCAACTGCAGGGCTTCGGTGAGAAGTATCTCGACGAAACACGGATGTTCCGCAGGGACAAGCCGTACTTCATCGACAAGATGCCGAATAACTTTCGCCACGTTGGCCTGATCCACCTGATCCTGCCGCATGCGAAAATCATCGACGCGCGCCGCGAACCGATGGCGTGCTGCTTCAGCAACTTCAAGCAGCTGTTCGCCGAGGGCCAGGAATTCACCTACAGCTTCGACGACATCGCGCGCTACTACCGAACCTACGTCGAGCTCATGGCGCACTGGGATGCCGTGCTGCCCGGGAAGGTCCTGCGCGTGCAGCACGAGGAGCTGGTCGAGGATCTCGAGCGCCAGGTGCGGCGGATCCTGGACTTCGTGGGCCTGCACTTTGACCCCGCCTGCCTGGAGTTTTACAAAACGGAGCGCAGCGTCCGTACGGCCAGCTCCGAGCAGGTGCGCCGGCCCATATACAAGGAGGGCGTCGACCAATGGCGAAACTTCGAGCCGTGGCTCCGCCCTTTGAAGGACGCGCTCGGGGATCTGGCGCCGGGCTGAGGCGGGGACCCAAGCGCTGTCCTCGCCGTCGCGCTCGCGCGGGCGAGGGGAGCTCGGCCTCGGCTGCGGCCAATGCACGGTGAGCGCGAGTCCGCCAGTGCAGCTGGCGGTGTCCAACGAGTGATGTCAGGAGAGGAGGGTCCGTGAAGAGTGACGCGAGGGTGGTGGTGATCGGCGGCGGCGTGGTCGGCGCGAGCGTCCTGTATCACCTCACCAGGGCGGGCTGGAAGGATGCGCTGCTGATCGAGCGCGGCGAACTCACCTGCGGCTCGACCTGGCATGCGGCCGGCGGCATGCACACCCTCAACGGCGATCCCAACGTCGCTCGGCTGCAGCAATACACCATCAATCTCTACAAGGAGCTGGAAAAGATTTCCGGGCAGTCGTGCGGCTTGCACATGCCGGGCGGCATCATGCTCGCCGGCACGCGCGAGCGCTTCGACTGGCTGAAAATGGCCAAGGCGCGGGGCCGCTATCTCGGCATGGAGCTCGAGCTGATCTCTGCCGACGAGGCGGCACGGGTATTCCCGATCATCGACAAGAGGCATTTCGTCGGCGCGCTGCTGGATCCGATCGAGGGGCACGTGGACCCCTACGGCGTGACGCACGCCTATGCGAAGGCTGCGCAGCTCGGCGGGGCGCAGGTGGTGCGTCACACGCGCGTCACCGACCTCAAAGCGCGCCGCGACGGCTCCTGGGACGTGATCACGGAAGCGGGCAACGTGCACGCGGAGCACGTGGTGAACGCCGGGGGACTCTGGGCGCGCGAGATCGGCCGCATGGTGGGCCTGGAGCTACCGATCCTCGCCATGCAGCACCAGTACCTCATTACCGAGGATCTCCCCGCCCTCAAGGGGCAAAAGGAACTCCTGACCTGCATAGACTTCGAGGGCGAGATCTACACGCGCCAGGAGCGCGGCGGGGTCTTGCTCGGAACGTACGAGCGCGCAGGCGTACCCTGGTCCCCGCTTCAGACGCCGTGGGATTTCACCCAGAGTCTGCTGCCGGAAGATCTCGACCGAATTGCACCGAGCCTCGAGGTCGGTTTCCAGCATTTCCCGGCACTCGGGGAAGTGGGCATTCGCAAGGTCGTCAACGGTCCGTTTACCTTCGCGCCCGACGGCAATCCGCTGGTGGGGCCGGTGCGGGGTCTGAGGAATTTCTGGGTGGCGTGCGGCGTGATGGCCGGTTTCAGCCAGGGCGGCGGAGTGGGGCTGGTGCTGGCGCAGTGGATGGTAGAAGGCGATCCGGGCGCGGATGTCTGGGCGATGGACGTGGCGCGCTACGGAGACTGGACGACGCTCGCCTACACCAACGCCAAGGTGCGCGAGAACTATTCACGCCGTTTTCGCATCCGCTTCCCGAACGAAGAGCTCACGGCGGCCCGGCCGCTGCGCACCACGCCTATTTACGAGCGCCTGCAGGCCGAACACGCGGTGTTTGGCGACTACTGCGGGCTCGAGCATCCGCTGTGGTTCGCACCGAGCGCGGCGCAAGCGACCGAGGACATCACCTTCCACCGCTCCAACGCGCACCCGCAGGTCGCCGCCGAATGCCAGGCGGTGCGCGAGGCGGTGGGGCTCCTGGAGATTTCCAACTACGGAAAATTCGAGGTCACGGGGCCGGGCACCGAGGAGTGGCTGTCGTACGTGATGGCCAACCGCGTGCCGAAGGTGGGCCGCATCGCGCTCACTCCCATGCTCAACGAGCGCGGCAAGCTGATCGGGGATTTCACGCTGTGCCGCTTAAGCGCGCAGTGCGTGTTTCTCATCTGCACTTACGCCGCCGAGAGTTATTACCGGCGCTGGTTCGAGCGCCATGCGCCGCCGCCGGCAGTGACGGTGCGCCCGTGCGCGATGGAGTACGTAGGCCTGTCGGTCGCCGGCCCGCGCTCGCGGGCGCTGCTGCAGGGGCTGGTACGCGAAGACCTGTCGAGCGCGGCGTTTCCCTTTCTGTCGTTCAGGCCGCTCGATGTCGGCATGATCCCGGCCCTCGTGGGGCGCATCAGCTTCACGGGTGATCTGGGCTACGAGATCTGGGTGACCACGGAATACCAGCGCGCGCTCTACGATCTGCTGGTGGGCGCGGGCGTGGAGCAGGAATTGAAGCTCTTCGGTGGGCGGGCGCTCAATACCATGCGGATTGAAAAGAGCTTCGGCACCTGGGCGCGCGAGTACCGGCCGATTTACGGGCCATACGAGGCGGGGCTGGGGCGTTTCGTGGATCTGAAGAAGGGCGAGTTCGTCGGCCGCGCGGCGGCGCTCGAAGAGCGTGACAGCGGGGGCGCACTGCGCCTGGTGACCTTCACGGTGGACGCGAGCGATGCGGACGCGAGCGGGGACGAGCCCATCTGGCATGACGGCAAGGTCGTCGGCTGGGTGACCTCCGGGGCCTACGGCCACAGCGTGCGCCAGTCGCTCGCGCTCGGCTACGTCCCGGCAGCGCTCACGAGCGAGACTTCCGGGTTCGAGATCGAAATCATAGGCGAGCGCCGCAAGGCCCTGCGCCAGCCTGTGGCGGTCTTCGATCCTGACGGGACCAAGATGCGCGCCTGAGCAGTCGTATCGCCGCAGCCGGCTTCACTCCATGAACATGGCGAGCACGCTCGCGATCAGCGCCGGCTTGGTCTCGCCCTCGATCTCCATGGTGTTTTCGGTGGTAACCAGATAGCGTCCGCCCCCCTTGGGCTCGACCGCCGCGATCTTGATGCGGTTGCGCACGCGCTTGCCCGAGCGCACCGGCGCCACGAAGCGCACCTTCTCGAGCCCGTAGTTGACGACCGACTTGGGCGCGATATGGGCGAGCAACACCTCGAACGCCGTGGGCGCGATCAGGGACAGTGTCAGGAACCCGTGGGCGATCGTGCCGCCGAAGGAACTCTCGCGCGCGGCGCGCTCGGCGTCGACGTGGATCCACTGGTGGTCGCCCGTGCAGTGGGCAAACTCGTTGATGCGTGCCTGGTCGAGCGTCGTCCAGGAAGAAGCGCCGATCTCTTCGCCGACGTGCTTCGCCAGATCGCCCACGGGCATGATGCTGTCAGCCATTGCGTCGCATCTTACCAAGGAGCGATGCGGCTCTCAGAGGTGGTGTGGCGCCCGCGGCTACGGGCAGATCGTTTCCATACCGCACTGCAAAATAAGTTGCCACTGTATTGTGACCCTAACGATCAAGGATAAGTTGCATTATCAATAGTGTAGGAACACTCTGAGTGTAACGACAAATTCATCTTGCAATGCATACAAACACTCGTAGAATACCGCCGCCGCCCCCCCCCAATTGCTTGCCGCCGCAGGAGCTGACATGACCGACCGTACTTACGACCTCGACGCGTGGCTGGCGACCTACAAGGACGCGTTCACCTCCTTCACCCGAGCGCAGCAGGATGGCTTCAAGGCGCTCGAGCGCTTTGCCCGCTTTCACTACGCCGTCGCCGGCGACGTCCTCGAGGCGGGACTGGCGCAGGCCAAGGCGACCCTGAGCGCGCGCGCTGCCGACGGTACGCTGGCGATTGCTGATCTGCTGCAGAAGCAGGCCGAGCTCGGCACGCAACTGAGCGAGAAGCTCAAGGCGCGTGCACAGGAGTTCTCGGCTCTCGCCGCCGAGGTGCAGGAATCGGTGGGCAACTTTGCCGCCGACTCCGCGAACCGTGCGACGGGTGCGAAGAAAGCTGCCTGAGCTTTCTCCTGATCTCCAGGACCCACGAGGGCGGCCGGCGTCGGCTTTTCCGGTAGCATCGGCACGGATGTCCGTGCGTGCACCTCCCCGGGGCCGCGTGCTGCACCGGTCTGCGGCGCTGGCATGCGTGCTGGCAGCGCTGGCGCCGGCGGCAGGCGCGCAGCAGTCGCAGCCCGACCCCGGCGCGCCCGGCATGACGGGGCTCGATGGGCCGTACGCCACAAGCCGCGAGGGCTCCGGCACCAGCTGGCAGCCGGATTCAACACCGATGGCGGGCCTGCATGCCATGCGTGGCGCATGGATGACCATGATCCATGGCCATGCAGTCCTGATTTATGACGATCAGGGCGGTGCGCGCGGCGCGACCCAGAGCTTTTCAACCAGCATGCTCATGCTCATGGCGCGCCGCGAACTCAGTGACGGCGCACTCGGGTTACGCGTCATGGCATCGACCGATCCCCTCATGGGCAAGAGCGGCTATCCGCTCCTCTTTCAGACCGGGGAGACGGCCAACGGCCGCGACCCCCTCATCGACCGGCAGCACCCGCACGACCT
>DATHHZ010000531.1:0-4142 GCA_035316965.1 Burkholderiales bacterium
GCGCAGTGGGCGCGGGTAGCGAAGGAGAGCGGCGCCCACGTCGATTGACGCGCATCAGGAAGCGCGGTATCCGCGCGGAGTAGCGGCCGATTCCGTATCCATGCCCTTGTCCCCGTCTTCAGCGGTCCGCGCGAACAGCGCCGCATAGGCCGCGCGGCGCTCACCGGGCGAGCGCCCCAGCGAATAATAGTGCGCGTGCGGCCTAATGAGCTCGTCGTCCTCGCCGAGCGCGTTGGCGCGGTAGCTCGACCAGGGATAATCTCCCGGACGGGCGGCGAGTCCCGCGCGTACCGGGTTCTCCTCGATGTAGCGCATGCACGCGAGGAGATGCCTGCGCGCCTGCACCGGCGAGGCGTCGTAGGCTTCCTCCCACACGGAGTCCTCGTGGTCGTAGGCCGTCGCGAGGTGGCGCGTATAGCACGCGGCGATCGCCGGCATCAGGCGCGCGGCGCCCGCAGTGCGCGCCGGTGTGAAAAGCAGGTGCACGTGGTTTCCCATTAGCGCGTAGGCATGGACGGCGCATTGCTCACGCTCGGCGCATGCCCGCAGTGCCCGTAAATACACGGCGCGGTCTCCCGCACAGGAAAAACAGGCCAGACGCGCGCGACCGCGCTGCACGACGTGCAGCGTGCCGCGGGGTTCTTCGGGGCAGGCGAGACGCGGCATGACAAACCAACGCCGCCGGTCTAGGCGCCGTTGACCCGCCCGCGCGTGGCCGGTGAAGCGAAAACTACAGGACGGGAATTCGCACGTGCGCGAGCGCCGAGCGCCCGCCGCGCACTTCTTTCAGACAGCGCTGGATCGCCGCGGGCACGGCTTCGGAATCGTCCACCCTCTCGCCGTAGCCGCCCGCCGCTTCGCAGATCTTGGTGAACTCGACGTCGGGCGCGAGGAGCGCGTTGAACTCGTTGGTCGCCTTGGCGTCGCCTTCCGGATACACGCGCAGCGTCGCTTCCTTCACCGCCGACCAGCCCGAGTTGTCGAAGAGAACCGTGAAGATCGGCAGCTTGTATTGCTTCGACACGGCATATGCGGAGGAGGGATTGCCGAAGTAGAAGCCGCCGTCGCCGACCATTTGCACCACGGTCGCATCCGGCTTTGCGAGCTTGATGCCAAGAGCTGTCCCCGACGAGCTGCCGAGGCCCCCGCCCGCGAAACCGATCGACGAGCCTGGCCGGGTGCGCATGATCTGGTTGTTGACGACGGGACCGTTGCGGATGCCTTCGTTGACGACGATCGCGTCATCGCCGATCGCTTTCGACACTTCGGCGCAAAGGTAATGAGGGTTGATCGCACCGGTTCTCCCTCTGTCCGCAGCCTCCTTCGCGAGGCCCGCGCGCCGCTCGTTGCCTTCGCCTCGCATCGCTGCGACGCGCTTCGCCGCCGCTTCGCGGAACGCGGGCGTCGCTTTCGCCTTCAGCGCCTCGAGCAGTTGTCTCAGGATCAAAACGCTGTCGCCCTGGAGGCGCGCGTTCGAGGCGAAGCCCCAGATCGGGAAGCATTCCTTCACCACGTCCACGTCGATGTGCGCCCACCAAGTGTGCGGGTTTTCCTTCGTGTGCTTGGGGATCCACGGCACGTCCACATCGACGAGCAGCCCCACGTCGGCCCCGGCGATGGCGGGCATCATGCCGGCGAAGCAAGGCGAGGCGCGCGAGATGTTGAGGTAGAGCGGGTTCGCCTCGAACACGCGGATGCCGGCGAGGCGCGCGACCTCCTCGATCAGCGCCGGCGCCTCGAGGTTGCGCCCGGCGTAGGAAGTGACCATGACCGGGTGCTTCGCGGAAAGAAGCTTGTCGGCGATCTGCGCGACGGCGGCCGCATCGGCCGCGCCCGAGCGCACCGCGCCGTAGCGCTCCGCCGGGAAGGTGCGCATCGCGGCCTCGTCCCAGGTCTGAGTGAGCGTCTCGCGCGGCAGCATCAGGTAAACGGGGCCCATCGGGTCGCTGTGCGCGACCGTGTGCGCGCGCCTGAGCGTCTCTTTCGTCATCACGCCCGAGGGCAGCGTCCATTCCCACTTCGCGTAGGGGCGCACGATCCCCGACTGATCGAACGGCTCCTGGATGAAGTGCACGTAGTTGTCGCGCGAGCCGGGCAGCTCGCCCCGCACCGTGTAAGGCGCCTTGCCCGCCATGAGAACGAGCGGCAGCCGCCCGCGGCGGGCGTTGTGCATCGCCATCGCGGAATTTGCCGTGCCCGCGTCCACGTGCACCATCACCGCCTGCCCGCGGCCGGTCGCCATGGCGAAGCCCGCAGCCATGTGCATCGCAGTGTTCTCGTGCGGGCAATTCAGAACCTTGGGATAGTGCCACCCCGATTTTTTCCAGCGCGCCATTTCCTCGATCAGCGGCGCGTGATCCGTTCCGAAATTGGAGAACAGATACTCGACGCCGATGTCGTTCAGGCCATCGAGAAAATAGTGCGCGGTCGAGTGGAGCTTGACTTGCGGCGCCTTGTCCATGGTTCCTTTTCCCTAGCGAATACTGATGGCAACAACCAAGCGACATCCCTTCCCGCAGCTGGGCGAACGCTCTCCAGACAACAAGGACCTTCCCTGGTATTGCACAACCAGCACTCTTCCGCCGACCAGCGCCGCGGTCGCCGTACTGAGAAAACGGTTTGCGAACTCCGCATCCGCAGCCGGCACGACAAATAGGCGCACACTCTCGCCGCCGTCGCGCACCTCATCTGCACATTGAAGCTGGACCCTGTCTCGCCATGCGCTCACGTCAACGGGCGCGCATGGTGCTTCACGAGTCTCCTGCGCCCAAATGGCCTGGGACATAAGCAGCGATGCCATGACAATCGCAGGGCGCAGTGTGTCTTGCATACGTGGCCGAATCCGTTCGGCGGCGAATATCTTAGCGGAAATCCCGCTTGGCGTAGGGGCGCACACTCACGGCTCGATTCTCTCTGCGGCGGCGGCGCGGATTCGAACAATCGGCCGATTCGGTTTTCGGCGGGCCACCTCTTCGAACCCGGCGGCGTCGTACATCGATTTCGCGCCGAACCACATGGAATCGTCATTCGATCGGCCGCGCTTGTCCACCGGGTACGCCTCCAGGAGGGCCACGCCGCGCTTCCTGGCATAGGCGATCGCTCCGTCGAGAAGGGCCCGTGCCACGCCCCGGCCGCGATACTGTGACGGGACGACGAAGCAGACAATCGACCAGACCGGCCGCTCGTCGACCGCCTTCATCACGGGCGAGCGCCGCAGCTTCGCGTAGTCATCTCTTGGACCGAGCGACACCCAGCCGACCGGAACCTTGCCCTGATACCCGATGAGACCCGGTGCCTCGCCCGAGCGAAGCAGTGCCTTCAGCTCGGCGCGGTTCGCCTGTGCGCGTGTGGTTCCCGCCGGCAAGGATCTTCGCGGCCCGCTGCGGCGGTAGTACATGCACCAGCAGCCGCGAGCGACGGAACATCCCTTGGCGTTGAACACGGCCTCGAGATCGGGCCAGCGCTTCGAGGTGAGCGGGAATACGGTGAGTTTCATGAGAGATCGAGATGAGTCAGCCAAAACCCTAGCGCTTCACCGGCTCGAGGTTGCGTGCGCGGTGCACTTGATCTTCCCAGGGGCCACGCTTCGCTTCAGGCGGGATGGGCAGCATCTGCCTGTCCCAGCCTTCGTAGGCGCGCTTGAGCTGCTCGAACACCGCTGTGTTCTTCAGCCTGAAGTTCGCGTTCTCGGTCTCGTCTTCGACGAGGTTCGCGAGGTACTCGGCGCTGCCCGAGCGCACGTACTTCCAGTCGCCCTTGCGGGCCGCCATCATGTCCTGGGTGCGCCAGAACACCTCGCGCTGGATTTCAGGTACTTGTCCGCGCAGCACTGGAAGCAGATCGATACCGTCCGGCGGATACGCCGGATCGGGCCTCGCGCCTGCGGCCGAGAGCAGCGTCGGAAGCCAGTCCATGCTCATCGCGAGCTGGGTTACGGTCTTGGCCGCGGGCAGGGTGCCGCGCCACACGACGATGGCCGGGACCCGGATGCCGCCTTCCCACAGGAAGCCCTTTTCGCCGCGGAGCGGCCAGTGATACGAATAGCGCTCGCCGCCGTTGTCGCTGGTGAACACGATGAGGGTGTCGCGGGCCCGTCCGGTGGCCTCGAGCGCCTTCAGGACTCGTCCCACCGCCGCGTCCAT
>DATHHZ010000532.1:0-4032 GCA_035316965.1 Burkholderiales bacterium
TAATGAGCACATCTTAATCCCTGCGCGGCTCGCGCTCGGCTCCGATTCGGCGTTCGCGTCGGCGCTTCCAGGATTCCAGTTCGTCAAAAGCCGCTATAATTCAAAACCTTGTGTTTATTCCTGGCGCTTCATGCTGCTTACCCATGGCAGTTCCGATGCGGTCCTGCCTGCGGTTGCCCTGACCGTCGGCAATTTCGACGGCATCCATCGCGGACACCAAGCGATGCTGCAGCGCCTCCTCGGCGGGGCGCGCAAGCGCGGCCTGACGAGCTGCGTGCTCACGTTCGAGCCCCATCCGCGCGAATTCTTCGCGCCGCAGGCGGCGCCCACGCGCCTGACCTCGCTGCGCGAAAAACTCGAGTTGCTCGCGACGCACGGGGTGGAGCGCGTGCACGTTCAGCGTTTCAGCCGCTCGTTCGCGGCCCTCGCGCCGGAGGCGTTCGTCGAGCAGGTGCTGGCGAAACGGTTGAGGGCGCGCTGGCTCCTGATCGGCGAGGACTTTCGTTTCGGAGCGAAGCGCGCCGGCGATCTCGCTTTGCTGAAGAAGCTGGGCGGGCGCCACGGATACGAGGTCGAAACCATGCCGACGGTGATGCACGCCGGCTCGCGGGTATCCAGTTCCGCCGTGCGCGCCGCCCTCGCTGCTGGCGACCTCGTCGCGGCCGAGACGCTGCTCGCGCGGACCTACAGCATCAGTGGGCGCGTGATCCACGGACGAAAGCTCGGACGCGAGCTCGGATTCGCCACGGCCAACGTGCAACTCAAGCACAATCGCCCTCCGCTCACCGGCATCTACGCGGTGAAGGTGCACGGCATCGGGGCCGCCGTCCACTCTGCCGTCGCGAGCCTCGGCGTTCGGCCCACCATCACGGCGAGCGGGCGCGCGGTGCTCGAGGTGCACTTGTTTAATTTTTCAGAGGATCTTTACGACGCGCACCTGCGCGTCGAGTTCCTGCACAAGATCCGCGACGAGGAGAAATATCCTGATCTCGAGACCTTGAAGACCCAGATCGCGCGCGACTGCGAAGCCGCCAAGAGCTTCCTCATGGATCACCGCAATGCCTGAGAACAAGCCCGACTACAAGAAAACGCTGAATCTTCCGGATACGACCTTTCCCATGCGCGGCGACCTTGCCAAGCGGGAGGCGCAGTGGGTCAAGGAATGGCAGGAGAAGAAAACCTACGAAAAGATCCGCGAGGCGAGCCGCGGAAGGGCGAAATTCGTGCTGCACGACGGGCCGCCGTACGCGAACGGCGACATCCACATCGGCCAAGCGGTCAACAAGATCCTCAAGGACGTCGTCGTGAAGTCGCGCAACATGGCGGGCTTCGACGCGGTCTACGTCCCCGGCTGGGACTGCCACGGCATGCCGATCGAGGTGCAGATCGAGAAGACCTACGGCAAGAACATTCCCGTGGAAAAGACTCTGAGCCTCGCCCGCGCTTATGCGGCCGAGCAGATCGAGCGACAAAAAAAGGACTTCCAGCGCCTGGGCGTACTCGGGGACTGGAACAACTTCTACACCACGATGGCGTTCAAGAGCGAGGCCGATGAGATCCGCACGCTCGGCAAGGTGCTGGAGAAAGGTTTTATCTATCGCGGCCTGAAACCGGTGAACTGGTGCTTCGATTGCGGCTCGGCGCTCGCCGAGGCCGAGGTCGAATACATGGATCGCACCGATCTTGCGATCGACGTGGGATTTCCGTTCGCCGAGGGCGGCAAGGTGGCGAAGGCGTTCGGCCTGCCCAAGCTGCCGACGGACAAAGGCTGGATCCTCATATGGACCACCACGCCTTGGACGATTCCCGCGAACCAGGCGCTCAACGTCCATCCGGATTTCATCTACAACCTCGTCGAGACCGAGCGCGGCCTGCTGATCCTCGCCGCCGACCTGGAGAAGACCTGCCTCGAGCGCTATCGGCTGAAAGGCAGGACGCTCGCCTCCTGCAAGGGGGAGAAGCTCGAGCTGATCGGCTTCCGCCATCCCTTCTACGACCGTCTTGCGCCCGTTTACCTCGGCGAGTACGTGACGCTGGAGCAGGGTACGGGCATCGTCCACAGCGCTCCGGCTTACGGCGTCGATGACTTTATTTCCTGCCGCCGCTACGGCATGAAGGACGAGCAGATTCTCGCCCCGGTGCTGGGCGACGGGAAATACGCTTCTTCGCTGCCGTTTTTCGGCGGACTGGACATCTGGACGGCGAATTCCAGGATCGTCGAGAAGATCCGCGAAGCGGGCGCCCTGTTTCATTCGGAAAAGCACCCGCACAGCTATATGCACTGCTGGCGCCACAGGACCCCGATCATCTACCGCGCCACGACGCAGTGGTTCGCGGGTATGGACGAGGTGCCCGGATACAACGGCACGAAACCCGCGGAGACCCTGCGCGCCACCGCGCTGCGGGGCGTGGAAGCGACCCGCTTCTATCCCTCCTGGGGCCAAGCGCGCCTGCACGGCATGATCGCCAATCGTCCCGACTGGACGCTGTCGCGCCAGCGCCAGTGGGGCGTGCCGATGCCCTTCTTTATCCACAGGGAGACCGGCGCCCTGCACCCGCGAACCCTGGAACTACTCGAAGCCGTTGCGAAGAAAGTGGAGCAGGGCGGCATCGAGGCCTGGCAGCGCATCGATGCAAGGGAATTGCTCGGCCCCGAGTCCGCGGAGTACGAAAAGGTGAAGGACACGCTCGATGTCTGGTTCGATTCGGGTTCGACGCACGAAACGGTGCTGAAGGGCTCGCACGCGAAGCAGCTGAAGTTTCCGGCGGATCTTTACCTCGAGGGCTCGGATCAGCATCGCGGCTGGTTCCATTCCTCGCTCCTCGTGTCCTGCATGTTGAACAGCCGGGCGCCTTACGACGCCTTGCTTACGCACGGCTTCGTCGTCGACGGTGAAGGCCGCAAGATGTCGAAGTCGCTCGGCAACGTCATCGCTCCGCGGAAAATCTCCGAGACGCTGGGCGCGGAGATCCTGCGCCTCTGGGTGGCGGCGACCGACTACTCGGGCGAGCTTTTCATCTCCGACGAGATCCTGAAGGGAGTGGTCGAGTCCTACCGTCGCATCCGCAATACGCTGAGGTTTCTGCTCGCGAACATTTCCGATTTCGATCCGAAGCGAAATGCAATGCCGGCGGGGGACTGGGTGGAGATCGACCGCTATGCCATGGCTCTGACGCACGAACTGCAGAAAAGCGTGCTCGAGGACTACGATCGCTACGAATTTCACCCTGCTGTGGCGAAGCTTCAGAATTTTTGCTCCGAGGAGCTCAGCGCGTTCTATCTCGATGTTCTCAAGGATCGGCTGTACACCTGCGGAAAAGACTCGCCAGCGCGCCGCTCGGCACAAAACGCCCTGTACCACATCACGCAATGCCTATTGCGGCTGATAGCGCCTGTCCTGAGTTTCACGGCAGAGGAAGCCTGGAAGATTTTTCAACCAGAGGATGAGACGATCTTCATACATACCTACTATCGTCTGCCGGAAGCGCAGGGGGAGGGCCTGCTAGAGAAGTGGCGAGCTCTGCGCGAGATCCGTTCGGAGGTGCAAAAGGTCCTCGAGGTATTGCGGGCCGCAGCCCAAATTGGCTCCTCCTTGCAAGCCGAAGTGGAGATCGCCGCCAACGGGGATAAGCTTCGGCTGCTGCGAAGCCTCGATAACGAGCTGCGCTTCGTGCTCATCACCTCTCGAGCAGCGGTGTCCGAAGCGACGGGCACGGCAGCGCCGCCAATCCATGCAATGCCGAGCCCGCACAAGAAATGCGAGCGCTGCTGGCACTATCGTGCGGACGTTGACTCGGACCCGAATCACCCGGGGATCTGCGGGCGCTGCGTGCAAAATCTCTACGGGTCCGGCGAGCCCCGGCGATTCGCATGATCCCGGCGAGCCTGAAACGCACCGCCCCGTGGCTCGCGCTCGCGCTCGTCCTCGCGCTGGCGGACCAGGCGAGCAAGTACGCGATCAGTGCTAGCCTGCGCTTCGGGGAGGTGCGCGAGATCGCGCCGTTCTTCAATCTGGTGCTCGCGCACAACCG